>NZ_CP116257.1:5517500-5637500 GCF_027947595.1 Streptomyces lienomycini
GATGATGCCGGGCAGTACCCAGCTCAGGGCGGAGTCGGGCCCCGCTCCGACGAGGACGTCGAAGTCCTTGACCGTGTACCCGGCGATCACCAGCAGGGCGATGCCCGCGACGGTGGAGGTGACCAGGCGTACGCGCTGGGCCCCGGCGGCGCCGCGCCGGACGAAGAAGGCGACGACGGAGAACGAGGCGGCGGCCATCAGCACGATCACGCCGAGGGCCCCGATGTTGCCGCCCCAGGTGAACAGGTGCAGCACGGGCTGGGTCGGGTCTCCGTTCGGCTTGTCGTCGGCGATCGCGAAGCCGGCGACGACCACCGCGGACACGGCGGTCTGGAGCAGCGAGCCGGTGCCGGGCGCACCGCTGGTGCCGCTGGTCCGCCCGAAGGCACGGGGCAGCAGGCCCTCGCGGCCCATGGCGAAGGCGTAGCGGGCGACGACGTTGTGGAAGCTGAGCAGGGCGGCGAACATGCCGGTGACGAACAGGACGTGCAGGACGTCGGTGAAGGTGCCGCCGAGCCGTGACTCGGTCAGGAAGAACAGCAGTCCGGCGCTCTGCTCCTGCGCGGTGCCGACGATCCTGTCGGGTCCGGTGGCCACGGTCAGGGCCCAGCTGCTGAGCGCGAAGAAGACGGCCACCCCGCCGACCGCCAGGAACATGACACGCGGAACGAGCACGTGCGGCCGGCTGGTCTCCTCGGCGTACACCGGCGCCTGCTCGAAGCCGAGGAAGGCGGCGATGCAGAAGCAGAGCGCGGTGCCGACCCCGGCGCCGGTGAGGGTGTCCGGGTTGAAGGCGTGCAGCGACAGGCCCTGTGCCCCCGGGTCGGTGACGGCGGCGATGTCGAACACCACCACGAGCACGACCTCGATGAGCAGCAGGACGCCCAGTACGCGCGCGTTGACGTCGATCTTCAGCCAGCCCAGCGCGCCGACGGCGAGCACCGCCAGCAGGGCCGGGATCCACCAGGCCACGTCGAGGTCGGCGTAGGTGGCGAGCAGCCCGGAGACCTCGAAGCCGAAGATGCCGTAGATGCCGACCTGGAGGGCGTTGTAGGCGACCAGCGCGACCAGGGCCGCGCCCGCGCCGGCGGTGCCGCCGAGGCCGCGGGAGATGTAGGCGTAGAAGGCGCCCGCGTTGTGGACGTGCCGGCTCATCTCGGCGTATCCGACGCTGAACAGGATCAGCACCACGCCGAGCACCACGAAGAGCAGCGGCTGGCCGACGATGCCCATGACCGCGAAGGTGGTGGGCATGACGCCCGCGACCACCATCAGCGGGGCGGTGGCCGCGAGGACGGACAGGAGGAGTCCTCCGGTGCCGAGCCGGTCGGCGCGCAGCGCGCGCTCCTCGCCCTTGAACGTGCTGATGGCGCCACCGCTCGCGGATGCGCGCGTGCTCGAACTGCCCGTGGTCATCGCAGGACGTCCTTCTCTCGTGTGGCCTCGTGTGGCTCTCGTGCGGCTCTCGTGCGGGGTGGTGTGCGTCGGGTCGGTCGGGGCGGTCAGGCCGTGCCGAGCGCGCCGGCGCGGGCGGCCCGGAAGGCGGCGAACGGGTCGCGGTCCGGGTACGACCACGGGGCGGGTGTGGCGTGCTCGCCGATGCGGTGGAAGAGGGCGGCGGCCTCGGCGCCGCGGCCCTCGCAGGACTTGGCGTGGGCGAGGAAGTTGAGGTCGACCAGGCGGCGCGGGTGGCCGTCCTGCTCCCACTCCAGCCACCAGTCGAAGGCGGCCTTCATCACCAGCCGGGCGCGTCGGCCGACCCAGTGTCCGGAGGCGCTCGGGTCGGTGGACTCCAGTCCGGCGGCGGCCAGCACACGGTAGCGCTCGGCGTGCGCGACGACCGGGAGGATGGCCAGCGGTGAGTCGGCGGGGGCCTGCTCGGCGGCCCAGTTGGCGAAGTCGTACACCTCGTGCAGCGGGTCGGGCCCGCCGTCGCCGACGCGCTCGGCGAGCCGGGCCACCATCAGGTGGTGGGCGTGGTGGTGGTCGGCGTACCGGCCGCGCACCTCGTCGAAGGCGCGGACGACGTCCTCGTCGGCGCCCAGCGCCCGCTCCAGGACGAGGAGCCCGAGCCAGGGCGTGGGGTCCTCCGGTACGAGGGCGGCGGCGGCGCGGCAGGCCTCGCGGACCGGGTCGGGCTTCTCCTTGCCCCGCAGGGCGCGGTGGACCAGTGCGAGGGCGAGCAGGACCGCGGCGTCGGCGGAGTCGGGTTCGGCGAGCAGCCACTCGCGGGCCCAGGGGGCGCAGTGGGGCTCCTTGGCGAGTACGGCCGTCCGGTGTCCCCGACGGTCCCAGTCGTCACCCGTGTGGACCAGCAGGGAGCGCACGGACTGCCAGCGACCCTGGGCCAACGCGGCGCGGACGGCGATGAGTTCGGCGTCGTCGAGGGCCTCGTCGAAGGTCTGGGCGGCGCGTTTGCGGCCGCGGCCGAGCGGAAGCGGAGGTGGGGGCACCGCGGGAATCTTCCTCACGCGACGGGGTGGGCCGTCGTAGCCGGACTTCCATGACCGGATTGCCATGAACTGATCACGCACAGCAAACCGGCAGCCAACGCTTGACGTCAAGAGGATTCATCCCGTTACACGCGTCAACTGGCGTGATCACAGGGGTACTTGGGACAGACCCCCGCGCCTTCTCCCCCTCGAATGCACCACTCGCCCGGCGTCCGGCACCCACCCGCACTAGAGTCGGCCCCGACGCCCCCGTGACCCGACTGACGATCGAGGTACGCAGCGTGTCGGTTCTGGTTCTGGTCCTCGCCGTGAGCGCCGCGTGCTGTCTGGGCTTCGGTTTCGTCCTCCAGCAGAACGTGGCCGAGCGCGCCCCGCTGGGCGACTTCCTCTCGCCCCGCCTCCTGCTCGACCTCGTGCGGGTGCCGCGCTGGCTGGCCGGCATGGGCCTGATGGTGGCCGGGCTGGTCCTCGGCGCGATCGCGCTGGGCGGCGGCGAACTGACCCTCATCGAGCCCCTGCTGGCGACCAACCTCCTGTTCGCCCTCGCCCTGTCCCGCATACAGACCCGGCAGCCGCTGGGCCACCAGGGCTGGGCCGGCCTCGCGCTGCTCGCGGGCGGGGTGACCGCCTTCATCCTGGCGGGCGAGCCGCGCGGGGGCAGCGCGGTGACCGACCCCGTACGGCACTGGCTGATCGTCGGCGCGATGCTGGGCCTGGCCCTGCTGCTCACGCTGGGCGCCGGACGCCTGCGGCTGACGTGGGGTCCGACGCTGCTGGCCCTGGCCGCCGGCCTGCTGTACGGGGTGCAGGACGCGCTGACCCGGGTCAGCGGCCGGCGCTTCTCCGCGGGCGGCTTCGCGGGCCTGCTGACGAGCTGGCAGCCGTACGCCGTGGTGGTGCTCGGGGTCACCGGCCTGGTCCTGGTCCAGAGCGCCTTCGAGACGGCGCCCCTGCGCAGGTCGCTGCCCGCGCTGACGGCGGCCCAGCCGCTCGCGGGCATCGCCTGCGGGGTCGGTTTCCTCGGCGACCGGCTGCACACGGACACCGGGGCCCTCGCGTGGGAGGCGGGGGGTCTCGCGGCGGTCGTGGCGGGCATCGTCCTGCTGGGCCTGCATCCGGCGATGCCCCAGGGCACGGGCGAGAGCGGGCACGAACGGGCACTGGAGCGGCGCTGAGGAGGTCCGCGGCGGCGCCCGCGGTGCGGCCGGCTGCTTGGATGGGCGCATGAGTTCTGCTGACGAGATCCTCGACGTCGTCGACGAGGACGACCGCGTCGTCGGGCAGGCCCGGCGGGGCGACGTGTACGCCCGGGGGCTGCGCCACCGCTGCGTGTTCGTGTGGGCCCGGGACCCGGAGGGGCGCGTCTTCGTCCACCGCCGCACGGCGACGAAGCTGGCGTTCCCCTCCCTGTACGACATGTTCGTCGGCGGGGTGGTGGGGGCGGGCGAGTCCTACGACGACGCGGCGCTGCGGGAGGCGGAGGAGGAGCTGGGGGTGAGCGGGCTGCCGCGCCCGGAGCACCTCTTCACGTTCCTGTACGACGACGGCGCGGGGCGCACCTGGTGGTCGGCGGTGTACGAGGTGCGGTGCGCGGGGCCGGTCGCCCCGCAGGTGGAGGAGGTCGACTGGTACGGGTTCCTCACGCCGGAGGAGCTGGAGGGACGGCTGCGGGGCGGGGAGTGGGACTTCACTCCGGACGGGCTGGAGGCGTACGCGCGACTGCGGGCCCTGCGGGGGTGAGCGGTCCGTGCCCCGCGGTCGCGGCGGGAGGGACCGATAGGGTCCCCGGGTGATCGAATTCGTGCGGAACGTCCGGCTGTGGTTCGCGCCCGAGGGGGTGCGGCGGGAGGGGGGTACCCCCGACTACCGGTTCTCGCTGGCCAACGAGCGCACCTTCCTGGCCTGGCTGCGGACCGCGCTCGCGCTGATCGGCGGCGGCTTCGCGGTCGACCAGTTCCTGCCCGACCTGCGCTGGGGCTGGCGCGTGGGGCTCGCGCTCGCGCTGCTCGGCGCCGGGGTGCTGTGCTCGCTGCGGGCCGTGAACCACTGGGTGCGCTGCGAACGCGCCATGCGCCGGGGAGAGGACCTGCCCGTCTCCCGCTTCCCGGCGCTGCTCGGCCTGGTCGTCGCGGTGGTCGCCGTGGTCATGGTCGTCGTGGTCCTCGTCGGCTGGGAGGGCTGAGCGTGAGCGGCGCCGACGCGGCACCCGCCGACCGCGACCCGGGGCTCCAGCCCGAGCGCACCCGGCTCGCCTGGCGCCGCACCACCCTGTCCGGCACGGTCGCCGCCGTACTCGCCGCGAAGACCGTGCTGCACGAGGGCCCCACGCCCGCCTCGGTGCTCGCCGCCGCGCTGTGCTGCGCGCTGTGGCTGGCCTTCCTCCGCGTCGCCCACGGACGCATCCGCACCCTCGCCTCGGCGCACCGGCCCCCCGCCCTCACCCCGCCGCACGCCGCGGCGGCGGTCCTGTGCACCGTGGCCCTCGCGGTCTGCGGCGCGTTCCTCGTCCTCTGAAGGCCGCGGAGCGGACGGCGGCTCCCGGAGAACGGCGCGGGCCGCGGACCCGGCCGTAACGCCGATCACGTCCGGTTCGCCCACTGGACGGCATACCGACCGGTCGGCATCATGAGTCGGGTACTGTTCACCTGCCCCAGGGAGCGACGATGAGCCCCGACCACCCGCCCGGACTCGACCTCGACCGGTTGCGCGTCCTGCTCGACCGCGAGCGGCCCGGCCTGGTGGCCGGTCCGCTGTCCGGCCGGCTGATCGAGGGCGGACGGTCGAACCTCACCTACGCCGTCTCGGACGGCGGCGCCCGCTGGGTCGTGCGGCGGCCCCCGCTCGGCCACGTCCTGGCCACCGCGCACGACATGCGGCGCGAGCACCGGGTCATCAGCGCCCTGCACCCGACGGCCGTGCCCGTGCCCCGCCCTGTGCTGCTGTGCGAGGACGAGGAGGTGCTGGGGGCGCCCTTCTACGTGATGGAGTTCGTGGACGGCGTCCCGTACCGCACCTCCGAGCAGCTCGCCCCCCTCGGTCCGGAGCGCACCCGGGCCGCCGTGCTGAACCTCGTCGACACGCTGGTCGGGCTGCACGCGGTGGACCCGGTCGAGGTGGGCCTCGCGGACTTCGGCCGGCCCGAGGGCTTCCTGGACCGCCAGCTCCGCCGCTGGGCCAAGCAGCTCGACGCGTCCCGCGACCGGGACCTGGCCGGCATCGACGAACTGCACGCCACCCTCGGCCGCGAGCTGCCCCGCTCCCCCGCACCGACCGTCGTGCACGGCGACTACCGCCTCGACAACGTCCTGATCGGCGGCGAGGACGACGAGATCCGGGCGATCCTGGACTGGGAGATGTCCACGCTGGGCGATCCGCTGACCGACCTCGGACTGCTGGTGATGTACAGCAGCCCCCTCGGCCTGCCCGACTCCCCCGTCTCCACCACCGCCCAGGCGCCCGGCCACCCGGCCCCCGCCGAGCTGATCGAGCGGTACGCCGCGCGCTCGGGGCGCGACGTGTCCGCCGTCGCCTGGTACACGGCGTTCGCCTGGTTCAAGCTGGCCGTGATCCTGGAGGGCATCCACTACCGCTACACGCTGGGCCAGACGGTCGGCCGCGGCTTCGACCGCATCGGCGACCTCGTCCCCGTCTTCATCGAGCACGGCCTGACCACCCTTCAGAAGGGCTGACCCGCCATGGACTTCACGTACGACGCACGCACCGAGGAACTCCGCGCCAGGCTGCTCGCCTTCATGGACGAACACGTCTACCCGGCCGAACAGGTCGTCCACGAGCAGCGCGCCCGGCTGGCCTCGCCCTGGGAGACCCCGCGGGTGGTGGAGGACCTGAAGGCCGAGGCCCGCCGCCAGGGCCTGTGGAACCTCTTCCTCCCCGACGCCGAGCACGGCGCCGGGCTCACCAACCTCCAGTACGCCCCGCTCGCCGAGATCACCGGCCGCAGCCCGCAGCTCGCGCCGACCGCGACGAACTGCGCCGCGCCCGACACGGGGAACATGGAGGTGCTGGCCCAGTTCGCCGACGAGGCGCAGCGCAAGCAGTGGCTCCAGCCGCTGCTCGCCGGGGAGATCCGCTCGGCGTTCGCGATGACCGAGCCGGACGTGGCCTCCTCGGACGCCACGAACATCACCACGCGCATCGAGCGCGAGGGCGACGAGTACGTCATCACCGGGCGCAAGTGGTACATCTCCGGGGCGATGAACCCGGACTGCGGGATCTTCATCGTGATGGGCAAGACCGACCCCGAGGGCGAGGACATCCGCCGCCAGCAGTCCATGGTGCTGGTCCCGCGCGACACGCCCGGGGTGACGGTCGACCGGGCCATGCAGGTCTTCGGGTACGAGGACCACTACCACGGCGGGCACGCCGAGGTGACCTTCGACCACGCGCGCGTGCCGGTGTCGAACCTCGTCGGCGAGGAGGGCGGCGGCTTCGCCATCGCCCAGGCCCGGCTCGGTCCCGGCCGGATCCACCACTGCATGCGGCTGATCGGCATGGCCGAGCGGGCGATCGAGCTGATGTGCCGCCGCGCGGTCTCCCGCGACGCCTTCGGCAAGGCGCTGGCCCAGCAGGGCGTGGTCCACAACTGGATCGCGGACGCCCGGGTCACCGTCGAGCAGTTGCGGCTGCTGGTGCTGAAGACCGCGTGGCTGATGGACACCGTCGGCAACCGGGGCGCGCACACCGAGATCCAGGCCATCAAGATCGCCACGCCCCGCGCGGTGGTCGACATCATCGACCGGGCGATCCAGCTGCACGGCGCGGGCGGCGTGAGCCAGGACTTCCCGCTGGCCGAACTGTACGCGGGCGCCCGGACGCTGATGATCGCCGACGGCCCGGACGAGGTGCACCAGCGCTCGCTGGCCCGCCGGGAGATCAAGAAGTACCTCTAGTAGCCGCCGGAGCCGTGGTGTTCGGCGCGCGCGAGCGCACGGGCGAAGGAGACGAGACGGAGCCAGAACGGTGGTCTGCGGTTCATGCCTCCAGGCTGGCCCGCGGTCCCGCCGACGGTCCAACAGATGGTTTCGCTGCCTCCCATCTCTAGAATGGATGGATGGAGATCCGCCAGCTCCGCCACTTCATGGCCGTCGTCACCGAGGGCGGCTTCACCGCCGCCGCCCGCGCCGAACTCATCGTGCAGTCCGCGCTCAGCACGTCCGTCCGCAACCTCGAACGCGAGCTGGGCGCCGACCTGTTCGACCGCACCGGGCGCCGGGTCGTGCTCACCGAGGCGGGCCGTGCCCTGCTGCCGCGGGCCCGCGCGCTGCTGGCCGGTGCCGAGGAGGCGCGGCACACGGTGGCGGCCGTGGTGGGGCTGGCCACCGGACGGGTGGCGATCGGCACGATCCAGACACTGACCTGTGTGGATCTGCCGGCCGAACTGGCCACCTTCCACCGCCGGTTCCCGGGCGTCCAGGTGTCGGTGCGGGACGCGCCGGTCGGTGAGCTGACCGACGCGTTGCGCGCGGGGGAGCTGGATCTGGCGTATCTCGTGCCGGACGCCGGGCGGCTGCCCGAGGGGCTGACCGCCTACGCGACCTGGCAGGAGGAGCTGGTGCTGATCACGGCGCCGGGGCATCCGCTGGCCGCGGCGGGGCGGACCCTGATCAAGGATCTCGCCCAGGAGCCGTTCGTCGACTTCCGTGCGGGCACCGGGCTGGAGTCGGCGGTGCGGCGCCTGGCCGCGCACTGCGGTCTGGAGCGCCGCATCACCTGCGACGTCACCCAGATCGGGCTGCTGGTGGATCTGGTCCGCGCCGGGATCGGGGTGGCGTTCGTGCCACGGCGCATCGGTGAGCTGGCGGGGCTGCCGTGCGTGGAGATCCGGCAGCCGGAGCCGGGCCGCACGGTCGTGCTGGCCGGGCGGGGGCCGCGGCCGCGCAATCCCGCGGCGGCGGCCCTCGCCGGTCACCTCACGGGGACCGGCGACCTCATGGCCGCAGTGCCCGGAGCAGCAGGTCGGCCAGGTGGTCGGCGACCTCCTGCGGGCTGAGCGGCCCGTCCGGGCGGTACCAGGTGGACAGGTGGTGGATGGATCCGAAGTGGTAGTCCACCACGAGGTCGGCCGGGGTGTCCCGGGTGAAGACGCCGGTCCGCTGGCCCTCCTCGATCAGGGCGCGGAACCGCTCGTGGTAGCGGCGGCGCTCCGCGCGCACCTGCTTGTTCTTCTCCGGGCTGAGCTGGTGCATGGAGCGGAAGAAGATCGACGCGTCGTCGAGGTTGTCGATGGTGGTGACGACGACGTCGGCCGCCGCGTCCCGCACCCGCTTCTCCACCGGCTCGTCGGCGTCCGCGAAGGCGTCCAGGCGTTCCTGCTGGAGGCGCAGCACGCGCGCGTACACCTCGTGCAGGAGGTCGTCCTTGGAGCCGAAGTAGTGGTAGAGCGCCCCCTTGGTGACGCCTGCCGCCTCGACGATCTCCTGTACCGAGGTGCGGTCGTAGCCCTGCTCGGCGAAGAGCCGGGTGGCGGCGGCCAGGAGCCGCTGCGGCACCGGAGTGCCGTCCCCGTCCGTGGTCCTGGGCACTGCCGTCACCTGCCTTTCCGTTTCACTGTCTGTTCACTGCTGCGTGCTGGTGCGTACGGGAACGCTGTTCCCGACGGAGGATCTTCCCATTCATCGTCCTCGGCACGTCGGGCAGCCCGGCTCGGCGCCGGACGTCACCGGGCCGTCGACTCCTCCCACTGCCGCTGGAGGCGGTTCATGCCGTGCAGCCAGCGGTCGGGTCCGGCGGCCCGTGCCTGGTAGTACTCGGCCACCTCGGGGTGCGGCAGGATCAGGAAGCGGTCTTCGTCCATGCCCTCGAAGAGGGCGTCCGCTACGTCCTCGGGCTCGACCGCGGTGGGCTGGAGCACCAGCTCGCCGGCTCTGCCGCTCGCGGCGAGCATGTCGGTGCGCACGCCCTGCGGGCAGATGGCGTGCACCTTGATCCCGCGGTGGCGGTACGTCAGGGACAGCCACTCGGCGAAGGCGTAGGCGCCGTGCTTGGTGACGCTGTAGGGGGCGGCGCCGATCATGGTGAGCAGTCCGGCGGCGGAGACGGTGGAGACGAAGCGGCCGCGGCCGCGCTCCAGCCAGTCGGGGATGAGTTCGTGGGCCGCGCGGACGTGGGCCATGACGTTGACGTCCCAGGCGAGGGCCCAGACGGCCTCCTCGGCGGCCTCCGAGCCCCCGGAGCCGACGCCCGCGTTGGCGCAGTACACGTCGACCGTGCCGTCCAGCGCCTCGCGGGCCTCGCCGACGATCGCCGAGGCGTCGCCGGGGAGCGCGATGCCGCCGATCTCGTCGGCGACCACCTTCGCCCGGTCGGCGTCCAGGTCGTTGACGACGACCCGGGCGCCCCCGGCGGCGAAGCGGCGGGCCAGCGCGGCGCCGATGCCGCCTCCCGCCCCGGTGACGACGACTCCCGCATCCTGCACGGCTTCCACCATCGGTCTCCTTAGAACACGGCTGCGACGGGCGCGCGGCGGCCCCACCCCGTCCCGGGCACGCCGCAGCGCCAGACTAACCAGTCGGTATGTACGACGGAAGGGGAGAACCGCGGTCTACTCCGTTCCGCGCGGCCCAGGCCGCGGGTTAGCGTGCGTGCGCATGACACCCGCCGCGATCACGGAGGTCACCGCATGACGCTGTCCAGACGCAACCTGCTCGCCACGACGGCCGCCGTGGCGGCCGGTACCGCCGCCGCCACGGCGTCGGCGGGCCCGGCGCAGGCGGCGCCCGCGGGACACGGGGGCCGCCGGCTGCGCACCGGCTTCGAGCGCCTCGCCGACGACGGCTACGCCCTGCTCGACGGGCAGAAGGTCGGCATCGTCACCAACCCGACCGGCATCACCCGCGACGTGCGCCACCTCGTCGACGTCATGCACGCCGACGGCCGGGTGAACCTGACCGCCGTCTTCGGGCCCGAGCACGGCTTCCGGGGCACGGCGCAGGCGGGCGGCTCCGAGGGGCGCTACGACGACCCCGCGACCGGGCTGCCGGTCTACGACACGTACCTGAAGAGCGGGCAGCCGCTCGCGGACGTGTTCACGGCGTCCGGTGTGGACACCGTCGTCTTCGACATCCAGGATGTGGGCGCGCGCTTCTACACGTACATCTGGACGCTGTTCGACTGCATGGAGTCGGCCTCGCTCGCGGGCAAGCGGTTCGTGGTCCTGGACCGGCCGAACCCGGTGACCGGGCGGGCGGCCCTCGGTCCGGTCCTGCACAAGGAGTTCGCGACCTTCGTCGGGCGGCAGCCGATCGCGCAGGCGCACGGCATGACGGTCGCCGAGCTGGCGCTGCTCTTCAACCACGAGTTCCTGGCGAGGCCGGTCGCGCTGGAGACGGTGACGATGACGGGCTGGAAGCGCTCGGAGTTCTACGACGCCTCCGGGCTGCCCTGGGTACCGCCGAGCCCGAACATGCCGACGCCGGAGTGCGCGCTGGTGTACTCGGGGACCTGCCTGTTCGAGGGCACGAACCTCTCCGAGGGGCGCGGCACCACCCGTCCGTTCGAGCTGCTGGGCGCCGAGGGCATCGGCGGGGGCTGGGCCGCCGCCGCGAACGAGGCCGGGCTGCCGGGCGTGCGCTTGAGGGAGGCGTACTTCGCGCCCACCTTCTCCAAGTTCCAGGGGAGGACCGTCGGCGGTGTGCAGCTCCACGTGCACGACCGGGCCGCGTTCGACCCGGTCCGCACCGGCATCGCCCTGCTGGTGACCGCCAGGCGGACCTGGGAGGGCTTCGCCTGGCGGTCGGACAACTGGATCGACAAGCTCACCGGCTCCACGCGGGTGCGCACGATGATCGACGCGGGCGCGGACACCGACGAGGTGGTGCACGGCTGGGAGCGGGAACTGGCGGCGTTCCGCAGGACACGCCGCCAGTACCTGCTCTACAGGTGACCGTCGGGCCGGCCGGTCACCTGTGGGACGTGAACTCCACGACCTGCTGGTAGGTCGGCCGGTTCTGCCAGCTGATGCCGCCGTGCTTGATGCCGCCGAGGGTGCGGTGGATCACCGAGTCGGCGCACCACTGGTCCCCCGCCGAGCAGCTGTCGTCGCCGGGGTAGACCTGGGCGGCCGTGCGGCCCGCCGCCTCCTTGAGGGTGGTGACCAGGCTGTCCCGGCAGGCGGCGAGGTCGCCGCCGCCGCAGTACGCGCGTGCCAGCGGGCCCTTGACGGTCTCGCCGAGCACGGCCCGGACGTCCTTGTCGACATAGCTCCACCAGCCGTACTGGAAGGCACTGCCGGCGTGGGCGCCGGTCGGGCCGTGGGCGGCGGACGGGGACTCGTCGACGGGCAGGTTGCGGGTGAAGGCGGTGTACAGGTCGCTGCCGAGGCCGGGTTCGAACTCGGCCTTCACCAGCAGCGGCCACCAGGCGTCCAGGGTGCGGATCGCGTCGGCGTGGGCGTACTTCTTCGAGCCGGCCGAGGTCTCCGTGCGCAGGCCGCCCGCGGCCAGCCACGCCTTGAGCCCGTCCACGGCCGTCTTCGCGGCCGGGTCGGTCACCGGGGCGGACTCGACCACCTTCAGCAGGTCGGGGACGACGTCCTCGGCGCGCAGGTCGGCGAGGGCGGCCTCGGCCATGGCCTCGACCAGCGCGGCGCGGGTGACACCGCCGTCGGCGACCAGCTTCTTCACGCGGTCGTCGAGGAGGTTGCCGCGGTGGACGGACCCGTTGCCCCAGGAGGCGGCCGGGTAGTCCTTGGCCTGCTTGTTGTTCCAGGAGACGTAGTAGCCCTGGTCGACCGACTGCGGGTGGGCGGACGCGGCGGTGTACCGGGCCGTGTTGGCGGCCGGGTTCCAGTCCCTCCACTCGTACGTCTGCCGGGCCCAGACCGGGAACTCGGCGTCGACGCCGTTCGCGCGCACCGGGTTGTCGCCGCTGTTGTAGTAGGCGGTGTGCTCGGAGTCGGCGTAGAACCAGTTGAAGGTGTAGTTGATGTGCTGGACGGCGCCCTGGAAGCGCTCGGGACTGTTGAGGTAGTCCGGGTCGTTGAGCATCTGGAAGCCGATGATCGAGTCGGCCTCGTGCAGGTAGGAGGAGCGCAGGGTGGTGTAGGCGACCTTCTTGCCGCCGACCGTGGCGCGGGACTCGACGGGTCCGTACTTGGTGCGCCAGACGCGCATCGTGTAGGAGCCGGCGGCGGTGGAGTCGGCGACGGTCGGCTTCCAGGCGTTGTACCGCTCGACCTTCTCCATGGGCGTGCAGGTGCCGCGGTAGAGGTAGTGGTGGTCGTCCTGGCACAGCTCGACCGCGTAGGTGTCGATGATGTCCTGGCCGGAGGTGGTCGCGCTCCAGGCGTAGTCCTGGCCGCGGCCGAGTTCGACGTACATGCTCAGGCCCGCGAAGGAGGCGCCGCGGGCGCTGATGCCGGGGCCCTGGATCTCCTGGAGCATCAGCAACTGCGGGGCGAAGTAGCCGGTCTGGGGTCCGAAGACGGCGACCGGGTGGCCGCTCGCGGTGTGCTCGCCGCTGACGACGAGGGCGTTGGACATGCCGCGCCGCGCCGAGGTCACGGCCGCGTCCGCCGCCTTCGTGGAGGCGCCGGTCGCGCTCGCGGCGCCGGCGCTGCCCGTACGGTCGTACACCAGCGGCTCCGCCTCGACCGACCCGGCGTCGGGCAGGGCGCGGCCCTGCGGGTCGGCCGGGGTGGGCAGGTACGGGAAGCTGCCGTCCTGCTGGGTGAGGACGGCCTCGGGGTCGTTGCGCTGGCGGAAGGACTCCCAGACCTTCGTGCCCTCGGCGACGCCGTACTTCTCCTGGGCGGCGAGCAGGGAGAGCGCGTTGGTGACCTCGCCGCCGCCTCCGGCGCCGAAGAGGGAGCCGATGACGGAGGCCAGCGCGATCAGGTCGGCGCGCTTGAAGTGCTCGATGGTGCCGGCGTTGGTGATGGCGTCCTTGTGGCCGGTCAGGACGTACTCGCCGGGGAAGTAGCGGCCCTTGTCGGAGGCGTCGATGTAGGCGTTGACACCGGCGACGTAGGCGTCCACGTCGGCGAGGGCCAGGTCGCCGCGTTCCCCGGCCTTGGCGGCGGCGCTCTCGATCTGCGCCTCCAGGTCGGCCTCGGTGTACGGGGCGCTGCGCCAGAACTGCTGCTCCAGGCCCTGGTTGGCGGGGGCGCCGCCGGCGAAGGGCGTCAACTGGCCGCGTCCGACGTGCCGGAAGAGGTCCATCAGCCACAGCCGGTCCTGGGCCGCGGCGTAGCCCGCGCCGAACTCGGTGCCGTAGCGCGTGGTGCCGGTGATGTGCGGCACCCCGGCCTTCTTGTCGCGGACGATGGTCACGTCGTCGCGGCCCGCGGGGCGGACCGTGGAGGCGACCTGGCCGGCCGGGACGCCGAAGGAGGCGTCGTTGAAGAAATTGTTGATCTTGTCGTTGGTGAGGCTCTTGTAGCCGGTGGCGAGGTTCGCGTAGGGGCCGAGCTGGTCCTCGGCGTGCGCGGGCTGGGTGCCGAAGGCCTGGTTGAGCAGGATCTGGGCCAGGGTGGCGTTGCCGTTCTGGCCGGGCGGCAGGATGTCGGAACACTGGCCGCCGCAGTGGTCGTTGGCGGCGACTCCGGCGGCCGTGACCTCGGCGGATTCGGTCCCGGCGGCCATCGCCGGGGAAAGCGGTGACAAAACTCCGGCAATGAGGGCGCATACGGATGCGGTCTTCAGGAACCCGTGGAGACCGCGGGGAGTTCTCAGTCTGTCGAGGGCGTTGCGTGGGGTGCGCCGTGGCATGGCAGCTCCTCCCGACGGGGGTGTGGCGGGACGTTACCGCCGGTATCCCCGAGTTGGAAGATGAACATGCGTCACTTTTTTGGAGCGGGTGGATCGGCTTATGGGGGGCATCGGAAATCGGATGGAGCCGAATCGGTTGTCGATACGTCTATTCGGCGACGTCCGTACGACGACGCCGAAGTGACCCGAGTACAGGTGCAGGTGTGACGGAGGTGCAGGGCGATGGCCGGTTTCCGAAGTCTGGCGAGACAGGTCCGCGATCCACGGTGCGACCTGGCGCTGCGGCGCTATTCGCTGCGCAAGTGCCTTGAGCGTTTTGCCCCTTATGGGCACAGGGCGACCTGGGACCATCTCTGCTCCCGGGCCGGGTTCGGTCCCGAGGACCGCTCCCCCGACCCAGCGCGGCTCGTGGCCGCACTGGAGGAGCTGGAGGAGGCGCGTTCGGTGTGGCTGGCCTACGAGGTCGCCTTCGCCGAGCGGCGCAGGAAGGAGAAGCACGACGGGCTGCGCAGGCCGGGCAGCGTAGACGACTGGCACCGGCTGACCTGGGGCGGCTTCGGGGTGGCCTGGTGCGACGACCCCCGGGTCCACCCCGACGGACCGCTGGCGGAAGTGCTGCGCCGGCTGATCTCGGCGCTGGAGCGTGAACCGGGGTCCGTGTGCCCGGTGTGCGACGGGGACCGCCTCGTCTGGAAGTACGACCTGGACCACGAACCCTCGACGGGCCCCGTCTGCGCGGACTGCGGCATCCTCGTGCCGCGGCCCGTCCTCACTCCGGACGCGCGGGCGTACGCCCGGCGGGGCAGGTTGCTGATGTCGGCGTAGCCGACCGCGGGGGTGCGCTGGGACGGCGCATCCCCGGTGACCGACTCCGGTCCTCGTCCCCGGCGGCCGGCTTCGGTGGCCGCCTCCACCGGCTGATACGGAGTGGAGCGCGGCGCGGCTTGTCAGCGGCGCCCGGCACCATGGGGGGATGGTGCAGTTGTGTGTGAACGGGGCGCGGGGAGGCGCCGACGGCGCGGTGGTGCCGCTGTCGCCGGAGGCGGTCGCCGAGTCGGCGGCCGCGGCGGTCGCGGCCGGGGCCACGGACGTCCACGTGCATCCGAAGACTCCGTGCGGGCGGGACACGTTGTCCCCGCGCGTGCTCGCGGCGACGCTGGGGGCGATCAGGGCGCGGGTCCCGGCGCCGGTGCCGGTCGGGGTCACGACGGGCGCCTGGGCCGAGCCCGATCCGGCGGCCCGGGTGGCGCGGATACGGAGCTGGTCGGTGCTGCCCGACCACGCCTCGGTCAACTGGCACGAGCCGGGCGCCGAGGAGGTCGCCGCCGCGCTGATCGCACGCGGGGTCGCGGTGGAGGCGGGCATCTGGTCGGGCACGGACGGGGCGGCCCGGTTCCTGCGCTCACCGCTCGGGCCCGAGGTGCTGCGGGTGCTGGCGGAGGTCACGGACACCGACCCGGCGACGGCGCGGGACTCGGCGCACGCCCTGCTGAGCGGACTCGGCGCGGCTCACGGCCGCCCCGTCCTGCTGCACGGTGAGGACGGCGGGGCCTGGCCGGTGCTGCGCCTGGCGGGCCGGGTCGGCCTGGCGACCCGGATCGGCCTGGAGGACAC
The DNA here is from genome assembly GCF_027947595.1 of Streptomyces lienomycini. Taxonomy (NCBI): domain Bacteria; kingdom Bacillati; phylum Actinomycetota; class Actinomycetes; order Kitasatosporales; family Streptomycetaceae; genus Streptomyces; species Streptomyces lienomycini. Next base: position 5,533,294 of record NZ_CP116257.1, read on the forward strand.
CCTGTGCCTGCCGGACGGCGGCCGGGCCGCCTCCAACGCCGAACTGGTCACCGCGGGGGTGCGGGAGTGGGCCGCGGCACGCCGGGAGCACGGCTGACGGGCCGCGCCGGGTCAGACGGGGGGCGGCGGAGGGTCAGCGGGAGTCAGACGGGGGCGGCGGAGGGTCAGCGGGAGTCAGACGGGGGCAGCGGAGGGTCAGCGGGAGTCAGACGGGGGCAGCGGAGGGTCAGCGGGAGTCAGACGGGGGCAGCGGAGGGTCAGCGGGAGTCAGACGGGGGCAGCGGAGGGTCAGCGGGAGTCAGACGGGGGCAGCGGAGGGTCAGCGGGGGTCAGTCGTCGCAGCACAGGGCCTCCCGGTCGGGGGTGCCGCTCGGCCGCCTGCCGCCGCCCTTGGCCGTGGTCTCGCGGCGCTCCACGAACAGCCGGGAGCCCGTGGCGCGTTCGCCGAAGGCGTCGTCGGGGTTGGACAGGACGCAGGTCTCCAGGGACAGGCAGCCGCAGCCGATGCAGTCGGTCAGGTGGTCGCGCAACCGGTTGAGCTGCTTGATGCGCTCGTCCAGTTCCGAGCGCCAGGACGCGGAGAGCCGGGCCCAGTCGTCCTCGGTGGGCGTGCGCTCCTCCGGCAGTTCGGCGAGCGCCTGGCGGATCGTGGCGAGCGGGATGCCGACGCGCTGCGCGGCGCGGACGAAGGCGACCCGGCGCAGGGCGTCGCGGCCGAAGCGGCGCTGGTTGCCCGAGGTGCGGCGGCTGCTGATCAGGCCCTTGGACTCGTAGAAGTGCAGGGCGGAGACGGCGGCACCACTGCGCGCGGCGAGCTGGCCGACCGTGAGCTCTTGGATCTTCTCGGGAATCTGAGGCACCCCTCGAACCCTACCGACCTCGCGACCGCCCGGCCCCTCACCCGTCCGGTCCGTTGACACGGGCCCCGCGGACCACCATGCTAAGCAGTCGCTTAGTCTGCGAGAGACTTGTTGGGACCAGTACGACTTGGGAGGCCGGGACATGGCAGAGCCGAGGACCTTCGCGTCCGCCGACGAGGTGAAGGCGGCGGTGGGCGAGCAGTTGGGGTACACCGACTGGCTGGAGGTCGACCAGAAGCGGATCGACCTGTTCGCCGAGGCGACCGGCGACCACCAGTGGATCCACGTGGACCCGGAGAAGGCCGCCGCGGGACCGTTCGGCACCACCATCGCGCACGGTTATCTGACCCTGTCGCTGCTCCCGCTCTTCGGCCCGCAGCTGATCCGGGTGGAGGGCGTGCGGATGGGCGTCAACTACGGCACCAACAAGGTCCGCTTCCCCTCCCCCGTGCCGGTCGGCTCGCGGCTGCGCGCCACGGCGACGATCACGGGCGTCGAGGACGTCGCGGGCGGGATCCAGGTGAGCGTCGCCTTCACCGTGGAGCGCGAGGGCGGCGACAAGCCGGTGTGCGTCGCCGAGTCCGTCTCGCGGTACTACGTCTGAGTGGTGCCGGACCGGCCGTGCGCCCCCACCATCCGCAGGACGAGGTCGGCGTAGAGCGCGCCGACCTCGTCGGGCGTCCGGGGGCCGTTCACGTTGAACCAGCGGGCCACGTCGATGCAGAGCGACAGCACGGCGAGCGTCGTGCCCTTGACGTCCGGCACCTCGAACTCGCCCGCTTCGACGCCGTCCTCGATGATGCGGCGCACCTCGGCGTCGCACTGCCGGCGCAGCGCCACGATCTCGGCGCGGGCGTCGGGTCCGAGAGCGTCCAGTTCGTACTGCACCACGCGCGCGGTCGTCCGCCGTCCGGCGTGCCAGCGTACGAAGGAACCCACCGCGTCGGCCAGCCGCTCCGCGGCGCTTCCCTGCCCCCGGGCCGCCGTCCGCAGGATGGCGAGTGCCCGGTCGTGGCCGATGCGGCTGATGCGGTGGAGCAGCTCTTCCTTGGTCTTGTAGTGGATGTAGAGCGCTGCCGGGCTCATTCCGGCCCGGCCGGCGATGTCGCGGGTCGTGGTCGCGTGGTACCCGCGCTCGGCGAACGCCTCCACGGCGGCGACCAGGAGCCTGCGGGCCGCGTCGGGCGTGACCTCTTCCCACGGCTCGATGTCGCCGCCCGTCGTCTCGGCCGCCGTACTCATCGCTTGTTCGCCCCTCTCGGTGACAGGAGCACCACCATACCGCCGAAGGTGAGCGGGCGCTTAGGGGCGCTGGCCCGCAGGGGTGCCGCCGGGCTTGTGGAAGGGGTCGTGCTCGACGAGGATCTTGTCCAGTCTCGCCTGGTCCACCCGGCTCACGATCTGCCCGACCTCCTGGCGATCGCGGATGATCTTGGCCAGGGTGAAGGCCGAGGTGACGAGGTACAGCACGGCGATGGCGAGGAAGGCGCGCACCCAGGCGTCGGCCTGGAGCTGGTAGATGCCGATGGCGGTGGCGGCCATGGCCACCGCGAACGAGGCGACGGCCTGCCCGTAGAAGGCCGCCGTGTTCTGCTGCTTGACCGGTGTCTCACTCATGGGGACAAGCGTCGGCGGATGTGGCACCGGCCACATCCGCCGAGATACTCAGGTCGCGTACTCAGAACGCCGAAACGCCGGTCAGCGCCCGCCCGATGACCAGCTTCTGGATCTGGCTGGTGCCCTCGTAGAGGGTCATCACGCGGGCGTCGCGCAGCAGTTTGCCGGCCGGGTACTCGTCGATGTAGCCGTAGCCGCCGAAGACCTGGAGGGCGTTGTTGGCGGCGCGGACGGCGGCCTCGGAGGCGAAGAGCTTGGCCTTGGAGGACTCGACGGTGAAGGGCTGCCCGCGGTCGATGAGGTCGGCGACCCGCCAGGTCAGCAGCCGGGCCGCGTCCACGTCGAGGGCGATGTCGCTGAGCAGCTCCTGGACCAGCTGGTGGTGGGCGATGGTCTTGCCGAACTGCTCGCGCTCGCCCGCGTACGTCACCGCGGCGTCCAGCGCGGCCTGGGCTATGCCGACGCAGCCGGCCGCGACCGACATCCGCCCCTTGGCGAGGGCCGACATGGCGACCGAGAAGCCCTTGCCCTCGGGGGCCAGCATCGCGGAGGCGGGGACGCGGACGTCCTCCAGGACCAGTTCGGCGGTGGCCTGGCCGCGCAGCCCGAGCTTGCCGTGGATGGTGCGGCGGGTCAGACCGGGCGTGTCGGTGGGGACGAGGAAGGCGGAGACGCCCTTGTGGCCGGGGGCGTCCGTGGAGCGGGCGAAGAGCAGCACGACGTCGGCCCAGGTGCCGTTGGTGATGAACGTCTTGGTGCCGTTGACGACGTAGTCGTCGCCGTCCCGGACCGCGCGGGTGGACAGGTTGCCCGCGTCCGATCCCGTGCCGGGCTCGGTGAGGCCGAAGCAGCCGACGTACCCGCCGGAGGTGAGACCGGGCAGCCAGCGCCGCTTCTGCTCCTCGCTCCCCCAGGCGGCGACGGTCTTGGCGACCAGGCCGAGGGAGACGGAGACGATGCCGCGCACGGAGCTGTCGCCGCGCCCCAGCTCCTCCGTGACCAGGCAGTACGCGAGGTGGTCGCCGCCGGAGCCGCCGTACTCCTCGTCGATGGTGAGCCCGAGGAAGCCGACCTCGCCGAGCTTCTTCACGATGCCCCGGTCCACCTCCTCGGCGCGGTCCCAGTCGACGACATGGGGGGCGATCTCGCGCTCCACGAAGTCCCGGGCGAGCTGCCGTACGGCGGCCTGCTCCTCGCTGAGCTCCAGGTTCATGCCGAGTCACCCCACAGAAGACGGTCCTTGAACGTCGGACCTTTAAATTAGCACTGCTAGTTTAAAGTCTCAGCCCTACTATGTGCGCCATGGCCCGACCGCGCAAGCCCCTGCTCAGCACCGACCGGATCGTCGAGACGGCCCGCGCGCTGGTGGACGCGGAGGGCCTCGCGGCCGTCTCCACCCGCCGACTCGCCGCCGAGCTGGGGGTCAGCGGGCCCTCGCTCTACAACCACTTCCGCACCAAGGACGAGATCCTGGAGGCGGTCGCCGACTCGGTCAGCGCCCAGGTCGACCTGTCGATGTTCGAGGACGGCCGGGAGTGGCGGACCGCACTGCACGACTGGGCCGTCTCCTACCGGACGGCCCTGCGCGACCACCCCAACATCGTCCCGGTGCTGGCCCACGGCCCCGGCCGCCGCCCGGCCGCGCTGCACCTCGCGGACGCCGTCTACGGCGCGATGGTCGCGGCGGGCTGGCCCGCGGCCCAGGCCACGTCCATCGGCGCGCTGATGCGGTACTTCATCATGGGCTCGGCGCTCGGTTCCTTCGCCGGGGGCTTCGTGGACGAGCCGGGCGCCTACGACCCCGCCGACTACCCGCACCTCCAGCAGGCCCACCTCCTGGCCGAGCAGCAGGAGAAGATCGACGAGCGGGCCTTCGAGACCGGGCTGACGGCACTGCTGGACGGGCTGGCGCAGCAGTACGCGCGGGTCGCACAGGACGTCTGAGGACACTTCGGCGCCCGCCGAACGGTGCGTGGCGCATCCTGGAGGCATGACCGAGAGGGACGCCGGGGCGCCCGGCCTGGCACGGCTGGCCGCGCTGATCGCCGACGAGACGCGGGCCGCCTGTCTGCTGGCCCTGCTGGACGGGCGGGCGTGGACGGCCGGTGAGCTGGCCCGGCACGCCGGGGTGGCCGCGTCGACGCTCAGCGAGCACCTGGGCAAGCTCGTCGCGGGCGGGCTGCTCACCGAGGAGCGCCAGGGGCGGCACCGGTACGTGCGGCTCGCCGACGACCGGATCGCCCAGCTGGTGGAGGACCTGGCGGCACAGGTCGCCCCCGGGGCCGCCGCCCGGCGTCCGCGCACCCTGCGGGCGTCGAGCGCCGGGTCCGCGATGGCCCGGGGCCGCACCTGCTACGACCATCTCGCCGGGCGGCTCGGCATCGCGGTCACCGACGCGCTGACCGGGCGGGGTCTGCTGCGCCAGGACACGGGCTTCGCGCTCACGGACGCGGGGCTCGGCTGGTTCGCCACCGCCGGGATCCCGTTGCGGCCCACCGGCCGCCGTCCGCTGGCCCGCGCCTGCCTCGACTGGACGGAACGCCGCCCCCATCTCGCGGGCGTCGCGGGCGCCGCCCTGTGCCGGCACGCCCTGGACGCGGGCTGGTGCGTGCGCATCGGCTCGGAGCGGGCGGTGAAGGTGACGCCGTCGGGCGAGCGGGCGCTGTCCGAGCTGCTGGGCGTCGACGCGGCGGCGCTGCGCGCCTGAGTGCCCCACCACTCCTACGCGCACCCGGCGTACGGTTTCACGCAGTGGACAGTAGAGGTAACCGTCCGTGACCCTTGCCCAGTTGGCGCGGTTGTGGTGGGCACGGGTGGACGGAGGGCCTCACATGGCGGACGGTACGGGCGGGGCGGGTGCCCCGGGCTGCGGCGGCGGCGAACCGGAGGTGTCGGACAGCCTGCGGACGTTCGGCGAGGTCGTCAAGGCGTTCAGGAAGCGGGCGCGTCTGACGCAGGAGCAGTTCGCTCCGCGGGTGCGGTACTCGGTTCCGACCGTGGCCTCCATCGAGCAGGGTCGGCGCTTCCCCACGCACGAGTTCGTGGAGCGGGCGGAGGAGGTGCTGGACGCGTTCGGGGCGCTGCGGGGCGCGGCGCGGCATCTGTCGCGGCAGCCCGGGCTGGCCAGTTGGTTCCGGCAGTGGGCGCGGCTGGAGGAGACGGCGGTGAGTCTCCACACGTACGAGTGCCGCCTGATCCCGGGCCTGTTGCAGACGGAGGCGTATGCGCGCACGCTGTTCGTGAACCAACTGCCGCCGCTGGGTGACGAACAGGTCGAAGCCCAGTGGGTGGCTCGCGCGGAGCGGCAACGGCTGTTGCGGGAGCGGCCCAACACGGCGTTCAGCTTCATCCTGGAGGAACAGTTGTTCCGGCGGCGGACGGGCGGGGCGGAAGTGACCCGTGGGCTGATCGACCATGTGCTGGAGCTGGCGGAGCTGCGGAACGTGGAGATGCAGGTGATGCCGCAAGTCCGTGAGCGCCATGCTGGGTTGGACGGTCCCATCCAGCTGATGGAGACCCCGGAGAACCGGTGGCTGGCCTACTGCGAAGGTCAGGAGAGCGGCCAGTTCATTCACGAACGGAAGATCGTCAGCACACTTCAGATGCGGTATGCCAGGATGCGCTCGCAGGCCCTGTCTCTGGAAGAATCGCTGAACCTGTTGCAGCGCATGTGAGGAGCAGAATGAGCGCCACAGAACTGGCTTGGTTCAAGAGCACTTACAGCAGCGGATCCGGAGACGACTGCGTCGAGGTCGCCCTGTCCTGGCACAAGTCCAGCTACAGCAGCGGCGGTTCCGGCGACTGCGTCGAGGTCGCGGCGTGCCCGGACACCGTCCATGTCCGGGACTCGAAGGTGCGCCAGGGCCCGCGACTGGCGCTTTCCTCCGAGGCTTGGGTCGGTTTCCTGGCGTACGCGGCCGAATCCTGACCCCTGCCGTCAGAACACCACCAGCGCCCGCCCGCCCTTGCCCGCCAGCATGTTGTCGAAGGCGGCCGGGATGCCGTCCAGGGCGATGCGCTCCGTGACCAGGGCGCCGAGGTCGAGGCGGCCGGCGCGGGCGTGTGCGGCGAGGACCGGGAGGTCGCGGGCGGGGTCGGCGTTGCCGTAGACGCAGCCGGTCAGGGTGCGGCCCCAGTGGAAGATCTCCAGGGCGTTGAAGGTGACCTGCTGGTCCTTGCCGCCGATGCCGACGACCGTGGTGCGGCCACCGCGCCGGGTGGATTCCCAGGCGGTGCGGATGGTGACCGCGCGGCCGACGCACTCGACGGCGACGTCGACGCCCTGCTTGCCGGTGAGGGCGCGGACCTCGCGGGCGGTGGTGTCGGAGGCGAGGACGTAGTCGGTGGCGCCCGCGGCGCGGGCCAACTCCTCCTTCTCGGGGGACACGTCGACCGCGACGATCTTCGACGCGCCCGCGATCCGGGCCGCCTGGAGGGTGGCGAGGCCCACTCCCCCGACGCCGAAGACCGCGACCGTCTCCCCCTCGCGGACCTTGGCCGAGTGGTGGACGGCGCCGTAGCCGGTGAGGACGGCGCAGCCGAGGAGCGCGGCCTCGGTGAGGGGGATGCCCTCGGGGGCGGGCAGGACGCAGGCCGCGGACACCACCGTCTCCTCGGCGAACGCGGCGACGTTCAGGCCGGGGTGCAGGTCGGTGCCGTCGTCGGCGCGGCGGGCGTGCAGGTTCGCGGCACCGGCCAGGGCGTTCGCGCACAGCCAGACCTCGCCGAGCGAGCAGGCGTGGCAGGCGCCGCAGGACGGAGCCCAGTTGAGGACGACCTCGTCGCCGGGCGCGACGTGGGAGACGCCCTCGCCGACGGAGACGACGGTGCCGGCGCCCTCGTGGCCGAGGACGGCGGGCAGCGGCACGCGCATGGTGCCGTTGGACAGGGACAGGTCGGAGTGGCAGACCCCGGCGGCGGCGAGCCTCACCCGGACCTGCCCCGGGCCGGGCTCGGGCAGCTCGATCCCGGTGACCTCCAGCGGGGCGCCTACGGCGGGTACGACGGCGGCACGGACTGCGGTACGGACGGCCATGGCGTGGACGACTCCCCTACGGGCTAGAACTGGAGGGACTTGGTCTGGAGGTACTCGGTGAGGCCGTGGGCGCCCAGTTCGCGGCCCACGCCGGACTGCTTGTAGCCGCCGAAGGGCGCCAGCGGGTTGAAACGGCCGCCGTTGATGTCGACCTGCCCGGTGTCCATCCGGCGGGCGAAGGCGACCGCCTCGGCCTCCTCCCCGGCCCAGACGGCGCCCGCGAGGCCGTAGACCGTGCCGTTGGCGATGCGCAGGGCGTCGTCCTCGTCCTCGTAGCGCAGGAGGGACAGGACCGGTCCGAAGATCTCCTCCTGGGCGACGGTCATCTCCTCGGTCACGTCGGCGAGGACCGTCGGGCTGACGAAGTACCCCTGCTCGCGCGGCGCTTCGGGGCCGCCCGCGACCAGGCGGGCGCCCTCGGCGACGCCCGTCTCGATGTAACCGCGCACCCGCTCCCGCTGCTTGGCGTTGACGACGGGGCCGATGCGGTCGCCGTACTTCGCGGCGGCCTCGGCGGCGAGGGACACGGCCTCGTCGTACTGGTCGCGGTGGACCAGCATGCGGGTCCAGGCGCTGCACGTCTGACCGGAGTTGGACATGACGTTGGCGACCCCGACGTTGACCGCCTTGGCGAGGTCGGCGCCGGGGAGGATGACGTTGGCGGACTTGCCGCCGAGTTCGAGGGCGACCCTCTTGACGGCCGCGCCCGCGGTGGCGCCGATGCGGCGGCCCACGGCGGTGGAGCCGGTGAAGGAGACCAGGTCGACGCCGGGGTGTTCGGCCAGCGCCTGGCCGGCGACCGGGCCGAGGCCGGTGACGAGGTTGAAGACACCGGCCGGGACCCCGGCCTCGTCCACCGCCTCGGCGAAGAGCTGCGCGACGAGGGGGGTGTCCTCGGCGGGCTTGAGGACGATCGTGCAGCCGGCCGCGAGCGCCGGGGCGACCTTGGCGACGATCTGGTGGAGCGGGTAGTTCCAGGGGGTGATGGCGCCGACCACACCGACGGGCTCGTGGTGGACGACGGAGTTGCCGACCTTCTCCTCGAAGGCGTACGTCGCCGCCAGCTCGGCGTAGGAACCGGCGACGGCGATGGGGGCTCCGGCGTGCACGGCCTGGGAAAACTTCAGCGGGGAGCCCAGTTCTGCGGTGACCGTCTCGGCGATCTCGTCCTTGCGGGCCACCAGCACGTCCCGCAGGGCGGCCAGCCGGGCGGCGCGCTCGGCGGGCGGGGTGGCGGCCCACCCCGGCAGGGCGGCGCGGGCGGCCCGTACGGCGGTGTCGACGTCCAGGGCGTTCCCGGCGGGGACGTGGCCGATCACCCGCTCGTCGGCCGGGTTCACGACGTCGATCGTGTCCCGGCCGTCGGCGGGGCGCCAGGCTCCGTCGATGTACATGCCGTCGTGTGCCTTCATCGCGTTCCCTCCGGGCGGGCCTCGTCGTCCGACCCCAAACTAGCGCCGATAGTTTTACGGCACCAGGGGCTCCCCCGATGGTGGCGCGGGTCACCCTCCCGGCGTGCGGGATCGGGGCGGGATCACTCGTCCAGGTCGGGCAGTCGCGCCGGGGCGGGGCAGATCCGGTCGCCGTGCTGGTCGAAGACGAACAGGCGGGCGAGGTCGACGAGGAGGGGCACCTGCATGCCGTGGCGGAGGTCCATGTCGGGGGTGGTCCGGACGATCAGGTCGCCGGGGAGGCGTCCGTCGGGGGCGGCGACCGCGGGCGGCGGCTCGGGGGGTTCGTCCAGGACGACCACCGGTCCGGCGCGCAGGGCGCCCGCCCGCTCCCGCAACCGCTCCAGGACCGTGCCGTCGCGGCGACGGCGCCGTTCCGGGCGGACGGCGGGGCGCGGCGCCTCCAGGTCGGGCACGACGGCCGGCCGCGAACCGGTGTTGAAGTGCACGAGGACCTCGTGGCCCTGGAACTCGACGTGCTCCACGAGGCCGGTGAGCAGCACCTCGCCGGGGCGGGCGGACGACGGGTCGGCGATCCGCACGGCCTCCGAGCGCAGGCCCACGATCACCTCGCGGCCCTGCTGCACGCGGAGCAACTGGTGGTCCAGGGAGAGCGGTTCGGGCAGGCGCAGGAACTGCTTGCCCAGGCTGATGGTCATCGCCCCGTCCAGGGGGGCGCGCACGAGGCCGCGCAGCAGGTTGATGCGCGGGGTGCCGATGAAGGCGGCGACGAACACGTTGCGGGGCAGGGCGTACACGGCGCGCGGGGTGTCCACCTGCTGGAGGATCCCGCCGCGCAGGACGGCGACCCGGTCGCCCAGCGACATGGCCTCGGACTGGTCGTGGGTGACGTAGATCGTGGTGACGCCCAGCTCCCGGGTCAGCCTGGTGATCTCGGCGCGCAGGTGGTTGCGGAGCTTGGCGTCGAGGTTGGACAGCGGCTCGTCCATCAGGAAGGCGGTGGGGTGGCGGGAGATGGCCCGGCCCATGGCGACCCGCTGGCGTTCGCCGCCGGAGAGCTGGGCGGGCAGGCGGTCGAGGAGGTCCTCGATGCCGAGCATGCGGGCGGTGGCGTCCACGCGGGGGGCGGGGTCGGTCTGGGGGTCCTCGACGCGCAGCGGGAAGCCGATGTTCCCGCGGGTCGTCATGTTGGGGTAGAGGGCGAAGTTCTGGAAGACCATCGCCATGCGCCGCTCGGCCGGGAGCAGGTCGTTGGCGTACGCGCCGTCCAGCGTCAGCGCTCCGTCGCTGATCTCCTCCAGCCCGGCGATCATGCGCAGCACGGTCGACTTGCCGCAGCCGGAGGGGCCGAGCAGGACGAGGAACTCGCCCGGCGCGATGTCCAGCGACAGCCGGTCCACCACGCGGACGCCTCGCGTGTAGGTCTTGCTCACGTCGTGCAGGGAGATGGCGCGTGTCATGGAGGTGCCCCCGGGGGCTCACTGAGCGTTGGTGCTCCGCGGTCGGACGCCCTCGTGCGGGTCGTACGGGGCGTGTGAGTCACGGAAGTTAACGGACCGTGCCCGGCCGGGGGAAGACGCTGGACCACAACTCGGCGCGATGTCCATCTGGTGAGAAAGCGGACGTCCGCATTCCCTCAGTCGTCCCCGCCGGAACGGCGGTTCCGGTTCCCGCCGGAACGGCCGGACGCGCGCACCAGTTCGCCCGCCAGCAGGGTCGCCCTCGACACGCCGCGGGTCCAGCGCGGGCCGCCGCGGGCCGCCCACACGACGCAGGCGCAGCCGCCGAGGACGAGGACCAGGACGGCTGACAGAAGGATCAGGATCATGTTCGTCACTTCGCTTCCCGACACGGCCGGCTGTCGTCGGCCCGGTCCGGGACATCCTGCCCGACCGCCCCGCGCCGGGGGCCGGGCGGACCCGCCGAAGGGGAGCGCAGGGCGACGCCCGAGGAGAGCAGGAGCAGCGCGCCGAGCATCACGAAGGGCGCGGCGACGCCCGCGACGCCGGCGATCAGGCCCGCGGCGGCGGGTGCGGCGACCTGGCCGAGGCGGTTGCCGGTCAGGCGCAGGGCGAGGGCCGTGGAGCGCGCCGCGTCGGGTGCCGCCTGGACGACGGTCGTCATGGACAGCGGCTGGCCGACGCCCAGGCAGAAGCCGAGGACGACCAGCATCAGGGCGAGCACCCACACCGGCACCGGCAGCGCGACCCCGGCGCACAGCAGGGCGGCCATCAGGCACGTGACCGTGAGCAGCACCGTGCGGCCGAGCAGCCGCAGCAGGGGCGTCAGCACGAGCCGGCAGGCGATCGTGGCGGCGGCCCGCAGGCTGAGCAGTACGCCGATGACGGCCGGGGAGATGCCCCGGTGCTCACCGACCACCGGCAGGTAGGCGGTGAGGATGTCGGTGGCGGAGAGCACGGAGAGGCTGATCAGGATGCCCGCGGGAACGCCCCGGGCGCGCAGGATGCTGCCCACGGGGACGCGCGCGCCCCGTGCCGCACGGGACGTGGCGGCCCCCGGGTGCTCGATGCGCCACAGGGACGTGAAGGCGACCGCCGCGCCCGCGCCCGCCACCACGAGGGCCAGCGCGCTGCTGCCGGCCATGTCGGGGCCGCCGATGAGCGCGCCCGCGGCGATCGGGCCGATCAGTTGGCCGAGCGAGGCGCCGATGGTGAAGTGGCCGAAGTTGCGGTCCTGTTCGTGCGGCGCGGACTGGCGGGCGACCAGTGACTGGGCGCCGATGACGAAGCAGAGGTGTCCGAGCCCCATGACTCCGCTCCACAGGGCCATCGACCACAGGGACCCGGCCACGCCGCTCAGCGCGCAGCCCCCGGCGATGAGCACCACGCCGACGGGCAGCAGCGGCGCGCAGCGCCCGTGGTCGGTGCGGCGGCCCAGCGGGACGGCCGCGAACAGCGGCAGCAGCGCGTACACACCGGCGATGACACCGATCGCCCGCTCGTCGGCGCCCAGCGCGAGGGCCCGGTAGGAGACGGCGGGCCGCGCCATCGACACCGCCCCCTGCGCGAAGCCGAAGGCGATGACGAGGCGGAGCAGCCAGCCGCGGTTGCCACCGGGCACCATGAGCGCGTCCCTTTCTGATGATCCGACGGTCAGATGATGCCGAACAGGATGCCCGCCGCGAGGATCACCAGGCTCGTCAGGACCGCCCACTTGACGACGAACCGCGTGTGGTCGCCGAACTCGACCTTGGCCATGCCGACCAGGACGTACACGGCGGGGACGAGCGGGCTGGACATGTGCAGCGGCTGGCCGACGATCGAGGCGCGGGCGATCTCCAGCGACGACACGCCGTGCGCCTGGCCGGCCTCGGCGAGCACCGGCAGGACGCCGAAGTAGAAGCCGTCGTTGGACATGAAGTAGGTGAGCGGCAGGCTCAGCAGGCCGGTGACCAGGCCCATCTGCGGGCCCATGCCGTCGGGGATGGTGTCCACGAGCCAGTTGGCCATGTGGTCGACCATGCCGGTGCCGGTGAGGACGCCGGTGAAGACGGCGGCGGCGAAGACCATGCCGGAGACGTTGAGGACGTTGTCGGCGTGGGCCGCGATGCGGGCCTTCTGGTCCGGGATGTGCGGGAAGTTCACCGTGAGGGCGAGCGCGGCGCCGATCAGGAAGAGCACCGGGATCGGCAGCAGTTCCATGATCATGGCGGTGAGCAGCGCCACCGTGAGCAGTGCGTTGAACCAGTACAGCTTGGGACGCAGGGTGGGCCGGTTCGGGTCGAGGCCCTTGAAGTCGTCCTCGCTCTCCTCGTCCCGGCCGTCGGAACCCGCCGGGTCGCCGGCGCCGCCGAAGCCGCCCGAGCCCGCGCCGCCCGAGGCCGGTCCACCGTGGGCGGCACCGGTTCCGGCACCGCCCGCCCGGGCGCCCGTGCCCGCGCCGACCAGCACCGTCTCGGTCTCCGGCTCCGGCTGGGGCGCCCCGTCCAAGGACAGCGTGCCGACGCGCCTGCGCTCGCGCAGACCCAGCACGTACGCCAGGACGACGACCGCGACGAGACCGACGGCCAGGGCCGGGATCATGGGGACGAAGATGTCGGTGGCGTCGACCTTCAGCGCGGTGGCGGCACGGGCGGTGGGGCCGCCCCAGGGCAGCGTGTTCATCACGCCGTTGGCCATGGCGGCGACGCCGGTCATGACGACCAGGCTCATCTTCAGCCGCTTGTACAGCGGATACATCGCCGAGACCGTGATCATGAAGGTGGTGGAGCCGTCGCCGTCCAGCGAGACGATCGCGGCGAGCAGCGCGGTGCCGACGACGATGCGCATCGGGTCGGCCTTGCAGAACCTCAGGATGGCCCGGACGATCGGGTCGAAGAGCCCGACGTCGATCATCACCCCGAAGTAGACGATCGCGAACATGAGCATCGCCGCGGTGGGGGCGAGACTGGACACGCCGTCGATGACGTAGTCGCCCAGATGGGCGCCCTTGCCGACGATCACGCAGAACAGCGCGGGAATCAGCACGAGCGCCGCGATCGGCGACATCTTCTTCATCATGATCAGGACCAGGAAGGTCGCGATCATGGCGAAGCCGAGGATGGTCAGCATGAGTGAGTACCTAACGTTCGCCCTTGAACATTCCCACCGGGGCAGGCGGTGCGAGCGACGTTAGGTGCCGTCAAGCCGCGTTAACAAGACGTTGACATGCGAGCAATAAGCGCAAAACTCCAGGTCACAGCTTTGCGTCGATCGGCGCGGGCGTCGGGGTCAGCTCGACGGGAACGCCGTTGAGGACGGCGTTGCCGGAGAGCGGGTCGAGCGCGCTGCCGTCGAGGAGCTGGTTGACGTTGACGCCTGGATCGGTCGCGGCGTGCGTCTGGCGGGTGCCGGCCCGGTCGTGGCCCCAGCCGTGCGGGAGGCTGACCACGCCGGGCCGGACCGCGTCGGTGACCTCGGCGGGGACGGTGACCGCTCCCCCGGCGCCCTTCACCCGCACGGGCTGCCCGTCGCGCACGCCCAGCCGTTCGGCGTCGCCGGGGTTCAGGTGGAGGGTGCAGCGGTTGGAACCGCCGGTGAGGGCGGGGATGTTGTGCATCCAGCTGTTGTTGGAGCGCAGGTGGCGGCGCCCGACGAGGACGAGCCCGGCGGGGCGTGCGTCCAGGGCCCGCCGCAGACGCGGCAGGTCGGCGGCGATCGGTCCCGGCAGCAGCTCCACCTTGCCGCTGCGGGTCTTGAGCGGTTGCGGCAGGCGCGGGCGCAGCGGGCCGAGGTCGATGCCGTGCGGGTGGGCGAGGAGCCGCTGGAGGGTCAGCCCATCCGGTCGGGCGCCGAAGCCGTCGCCGTAGGGGCCGAGGCGCAGCATCAGGTCGAGGCGCCGCTCGGGGCCGTTCTCGCCGGTGAGCAGGGCGGCCAGTGCGCGGGGGTCGCGGCCGTGCACGGGTGAGTGCGGCTCCCGTACGGCCTTGGCGAGCGTCTGCTCGATCACCGTGGCGTCGACGGCGGCGGGGTCGGCGCCGTGCATGCCGGTGACGGCCAGGGTCAGCCGGGCGAGGATCTCCGTCTCGGCCATCCTGCCGGGCTCCAGCGGGACCGCGGGGCGGGTGTAGCGGACCTGGTTGCGCACGGCGAGGGTGTTGAGGGCGAAGTCGTGGTGCGGGCTCTGGGCCGGCGGGGGCGGCGGCAGGACGACGTGTGCGTGGCGCGAGGTCTCGCCCAGGTAGGGGTCGACGCTCACCATGAAGTCGAGCGAGCCGAGCGCCTTGTCGAGCCGGTCGCCGTCGGGCGCGGACAGCACGGGGTTGGCGGCGATGGTGAGCAGCGCGCGGACGGGCTCGCCCGCGCCGGTGGCGGTGTCGATCTCCTCGGCGAGGGCGGACAGCGGCAGTTCGCCCTTCGCCTCGGGGTGCCGGCCCACCCGGGAGTGCCAGCGGCCGAGCGCGAACCCGCGGCCGGGTCCGGCGGGGCGCGGGGTGCGGTCGGTGGCGGCCTGCGGGAAGAGGGCGCCGCCGGGCCGGTCGAGGTTGCCGGTGAGGATGTTGAGGACGTCCACGAGCCAGCTGGCGAGGGTGCCGTGCGGGACGGTGCAGCTGCCGATGCGGCCGTAGACGGCGGCGGTGGGGGCGGCGGCGAGTTCGCGGGCGAGGGCGCGCGTCACGTCCGCGTCCACGTCGCAGGCGGCGGCGACGGACTCGGGGGTGAAGTCGCGTACGGCGTCGCGGACTTCGGCGACGCCCTCGACGTGCGGGGCGAGTGCGCCGAGGTCGGCCAGGTCCTCCTCGTACAGCACGTGGACCATCGCGGCCAGCAGCAGCGCGTCGGCGCCGGGGCGGATCGCCACGTGCCGGTCGGCGAGCTTCGCGGTGCGGGTTCGGCGCGGGTCGACGACGGTGAGGGTGCCGCCGCGGGCCTTCAGCGCCCTGAGCCGGCCCGCGAAGTCGGGGGCGGTGCACAGGCTGCCGTTGGACTCCAGCGGGTTGGCTCCGATGAGCAGGAGGTGGTCGGTGCGGTCGAGGTCGGGCACCGGGATGGCGTTCGCGTCGCCGAAGAGGAGCCCGCTGGAGACGTGCTTGGGCATCTGGTCGAGCGTGGACGCGGTGAAGAGGCTCCGGCTGCCGAGGGCGCCGAGCAGGACGTTCGGGTAGAGGGCACCGGCCACGGTGTGGACGTTGGGGTTGCCGAGGACGACGCCGACGGAGTGCGGCCCGTACCGCTCGACGACCGGCCGGACACCGGCGGCGACCGCGTCGAAGGCTTCCTCCCAGGTGGCCTCGCGCAGCGTGCCGCCCCTGCGCACCAGCGGCGTGCGCAGCCGGTCGGGGTCGGAGTCGACGGCCCCGAAGGAGGCGCCCTTGGGGCAGATGAAACCCCGGCTGAAGACGTCGTCGCGGTCGCCCCGGGCGGCGGTGACCGAGGTGCCGTCGACGGTGAGGGTCAGGCCGCAGGTGGCCTCGCACAGGGGGCAGATACGCAGGGCGGTGCGGGGCACGGGTCCTCCCGGGGGGCGGCGGTGACGCTCGTCCCGGGTGAGCATACCGACCGGTATGCATGGTGGGGAGGGGTTGTCGGGATCAGTCGAAGAGGATCGGCCCGTTGCGCGTGCCGACGGCCAGTTCGCCGTGCGGGCCGGCGGCGAGGGCGGTGCAGGGGGACGGCAGTTCCAGGGCGCGGTGCACGGTGCCGGTGCGGGTGCCGACGACGGCCAGGTGCCGGTGGGACGCCAGGGCGTAGGCGTCTCCGCCCGGCAGGAGGGCGGCGAAGTCGCCCCACAGCGGGGTCTCGTGCTCGTGGGTGACCGGCGGCGGGGGGACGGGGCGCCGCAGCGGGGAGCGCGAGCCGGCCGGGTGGTGCGGGGCGGGCGTCTCGCCGGACGACGCGAAACGGGCACGGAACGCCTCCCACGGGACGATCCTGGTGCACGCCTGGCCCACCACCAGCAGCGCGTCGCCGCCCTCCCCGGGCAGGGCGAACACGTCGACCAGCCCCTCGTCGGGCAGCCGCAGCAGCGCCCAGCGCCGGGTCGTCGTGTCCAGGACCCGCACCACGTCGTCGGTGAGGGGCGCGAAGACGAGCAGCCGCCCGGCGCACCGCACCGCGCGGAGCGGGCCCCCGAGGCGTGTCTTCCCGTCGTCGTAGGCGGAACAGGGCTGGTGCGCGATCGGTCCCCGGGCGACGTCGTGGACGGACACCCGCCCGTCCACGAAGGAGTCGGCGGCCCAGGGGTCCGCCTCGTCCCACGGCACGAGCGACAGGAGGGACTGCGCACCGGTGTCGTCCGGCACCACCGCGAGCCGCGCCCCTTCCCGCTGGTGGGGCACGGGTGTCGCCAGCGGACGGCCCGCCGCGCGCACCGGGTCCCCCGAGCCGAAGTCCCAGTACTCCAGCAGGCCGTTGCCGCTGCGGGCGAAGAGCAGGGGGCGCGGCTCCCGTCCGGGTGACCGCCAGGAGACCGCGGCCAGTTGCTCCACGTCGGCGCCGTCGACCGGCCGCAGCCGGCGGACCACCTCGCCGTGTTCCGCCTCGCGCACCTGGAGCGACCCGTCGGCGCCCCCGACCACGACCACCGGCGCTCCGTCCCGCGCCACCACCGCCACGGCGGACACCCGCCGCACCGCGTCCAGGGCCTCCTCGACCAGGCGGCCGTCGGCCGTGTCCCGCACCCGCCACACGTTCCCCGTCTCGTCCCCGCACAGCAGGCCGTCGTCCGTCGCGTGCAGCGAGGTGCCGCTCTGCGGCATGCGGCGCTCCCAGCCGTCCTCGTACGACACCAGCCGGGCGTCGGTGCCGAACCCGAACAACCGGGTCCCGAGGTGGGCGAGGGCGGTGACGGCCGCGCGGTGCGCCCGGCGGGGCGGACCGAGGGGCCGGCAGGTGGGCAGCGACCACTCCCGTACGGATCCGTCGTGGTCCCCCGCCGCGAGCCGTCCCGAACCGTCCGGGGACAGGGCGAGGGCCGTGATCCACGCCGGCCGGTCCGGGACCGGGCCGCACGCCCAGCTCCGCCCGGCGCCCGCGTCCCAGCAGACGAGCCGCCCCGAGTCGGTGCCGGCGACGACCACGTCCCGGTCCCGGACGCGTCCGGCGGTCAGCGCGGTGACGATGCCGGGGACGGTGAACTCCTGCTCGGCGACGGGCAGTCCGTCACGCAGGACGAGCACCCGGACCCGGCCTCCGTACTCTCCGGTGGCGACGAGGTCGCGGCCGTCGGCGGTGTGTCCGACGGTGGCGCAGCCGATCAGCGGGAACTGCCACAGCCCCGGGTCGAGCACCCGCCGGCGCCACAGTTCGTGCGCGCGTACGGGGTCCCAGCAGCGGATCTCGTGGTCCTTGCCGACACTGACGACAGCGGGGGCGCCGGACGGTCCGCGGACCTCCCCGAGGGCCAGCACGCCCCCGTGGTGGGCGGTGATCCGGGTGGAGTCCGCCGCGTAGGCGGTGGGCCAGAACCGCACGACGCCGTCCGAGCCGCCGACGCAGACCGTGGTGCCCGCCCGGCACACCGCGTCGGCCGAGTGCCGCAGCTCCTGGCCGCCGATCCGGTCCCCGGTGAGGAGGTCGTGGAGCTGGAGCCCGCGGGCCCCGCCCTCGACCGACACGCAGGCGACCGGTCCGAGGTCGAAGGCGGCCACCCTGACCCGCGCGCCCGGGTCGACCCGCAGCGGCAGGCCGACCGGACGGCCGCTGTCGAGGTCGATCCGGTGCAGTTGCCCGTCGGTGGTCACCGCGGCGACGACCCACTGCCGCCCGACGCGGTGCACCGCGGCCGAAACGGTGACGTACGGGCTGGTCAGGAGCGTGCGAAGGGGCTCGCCGCGGGAGAGCGAGGAGAGGCGTACGGTGCCGTCCTCGCCGGTGGTCACCACGAGCCGCTGCGGATGGCCGGGCACCAGGTCGACGGAGACGACCGGGCCGTCGTGGCCGGTGCGCACCACGGAGCGGGTCGTTCGGTCGTCGGTCCCGTGCAGGACGACCCGGCCGTCCTCGCAGCCCAGCAGTACGGTCCGCGGGGGAAGCCCGGACGGGGCGGCGCACGCCGTGACGCGGGCCCCCACGTCGGCGGGCAGGAGGGTGGCGGAGAGGGCGGCCCTGCGCCAGTGCGCCCGCTCCTCCCACTCGCGGATCTGGAACTCGAAGAGCGAGCGGCGCTGTCCGCGGGTCAGCGGCGGGTAGTGCGGCGCGGAGCCGAGCTGGTAGACGCGGACCCGTCCGTCGTTCAGGCGCACCACCGCCACGGCGGGCTCGTCGGGCGTGCGCCGGCCGGGAAGCAGCACCAGCTGATCCACGGACCGCAGGGGCCGCCCTTCGTAGCCCTCCTCGCCCTCGTCGTCCGCCGGCAGCACCCAGATGGTGCTCTCCCGCCCGCGCCAGACGTGCAGCAGACGCGTGAATCGCCGCTTCGTCTCCTCGCGCCGGGCCAGGTCGAGGTAGGTGTCGTAGGACCACGCCGCGGCGAGGCCGGGGAGCTGCGGGGGCGCGGTGAGGCCCCGGAAGTAGCGGTGGTCCGCCTCCTTCTCCCGGTGGGCGGGGTGACGGTCGCCCTCGTCCAGGTCGTACCACCACGGCCCGCGCGTCGACTCCAGTTCCAGGTACCGGGGCCCCTGGGAACCGCCGGGCACCACCACCCCCGTCTCCCCGATGTACATCCCGGGATACCGCCGCCCGCCCCCGTGCGGATCCCAGGCCGCCCACCGGGCCCGCCAGGGCAGCTCGCCCTCCCCCGTGTCGCACGAGTCCGCCAGCCGCCCCGCCCGGCGGCACACCGCGGCCAGCCGCAGCCGGGCCCGCGCCGACGGGTCGGCCCCGCTCCCGGCCCGCGCCCGCAGCTCCGTCTCCATGTCCCGCACCGCCTGCCCGGCCCGCCGCCCCTCCGCGGTGCGCAGCGCGGGCAGGGCGGCCAGCAGCTGCCCGGGGTCGGCGGACAGGACGAACTCCGCGTCCTGCACCAGTGGGTCGAGCACTCCGCCCTCCGCGGCGTGCAGCGCGAGGTACTGCCGCACGTACGGGTGCTCGACCGTGCGCAGGGCCTCGGTCATCGTGCGCTGCACCCGGGCCGCGTCCCGGCCCTCGCGCAGGTACTCGATGAGCGCCCGGTGGTAGACCCGGTACACCGATCCGCCGCTCTCCACGCTCTCCACCACGTAGGAACCGGCCTCCTGGCGCAGCCACACGAGGTGTTCGTCGCCGTACGGGGTGCCGGTGATCGCGCCGGCCAGGCGTGGCCACACGCCCGCCCATGGCAGTCCGGCGCCCTGGGCGTAGGCGAGCGGGAGGAGCAGGTCCCGGGCCTGTGCGGCGCGGGGGCCGAGGCGTTGCTCCAGGTCGCGTTCCATGGCCTCGCCGGGCAGCCGGGGCAGTTCCTCGCGCCACCGCCGGTCGCCGGGGTCGGGCGGGCGGGACTCGCGGGCGACGGTGCGGGCGGTGATGCGGGCGACGAGGAAGGAGCGGCCCGCGGCCTCGGCGACGGCTTCGGCGACCGCGTCCACCAGAGCGTCCCCGGCGGCCTCCAGCACGGAACCGGGCGTGCGCAGCAGCTTGCGGGTGTAGGCGCGGACGGCGCCGGGGTCGGCGTAGCGCTCGGAGTCGAGGTCGACGCGGGGCGCGTCGTCGGGCAGCCGGGCGGCGATGTGCGGGCGGGCGCCGACCAGCAGGCGCAGCGGCAGTCTGCGTTCGGGGTCGGTGAGCGGGACGACGAGTTCGCCGACGGTCTCGTGGGGTGCCAGTGCCTCGTCGAGGGAGTCGACGAGGACGACGAGGGGGGTCTTCCTGGTCTGGAGGTGGGCGGTGAGCGCGCCGAGGGAGGCGGCGGCGCAGCCGGCGGCGGCGGCCAGGGCGTCGAGCAGTTGCCGGGTGGAGAGGTGGCTCGCGTTGACGCGCACGTCGACGTCGCCGGGGCGGGGCAGGAGCGGCGGGAGGCCCGCGCGGGGCACGGCCGCGGCGCGTTCCGGGTCGGTGAGCACGGCGACCATGCCGAGCAGGGAGGACTTCCCGGAACCCGGGTCCCCGGTGACGACGCAGAGCCGTTCGTCGGTCCGGCGCGGGTCGAGCCAGGCGCTGATGTCGCCGAGCGCCGCGTGCCGGCCGGTGAAGTCCCAGACGTCGTCGGTCACCACGTCGGTGCCGCGGGCCCGGGGCAGGAAGAAGGAGCGCATGTCCTGGTCGCGGGCTTCGCGTTCCCGGGCCGCGAGGGCGACGATGCGGTCGATCTCGTCCAGTTTGAGTCCGTCGGAGTCCGGGACGTGCCGGGGGTTGGGCAGGAAGGCGGGGATGCCGCCGGTGGCGTGGGACAGGGACCAGCCGGGGCGCTGGGCCGCCGGGACCTCGGGGTCGCTGCGGATGGCGGCCATGACGTGCTCGACGCTGATGTGGGCGGGGGCGTTGCCCGCGGTGGCGCGGGCGCGGACGGCCCGGTCGAAGGCGGTCGACAGGGCACCGGTGTACGTCTCCTCCTTGCGGCGGGAGGAGGAGACGAGGACCAGGCCGGTGGTGCCGTGCTCGGTGACCGGCTCGCGGAAGCGGCGGGCGTCCAGGGCGCCGTGGAGCGCCTTGTCCGCGCCCTCCTCGGCGTAGCAGGCGTCGATCAGGACGAGCAGCCGCTCGACGGCCGTCCCGTTCCAGACGCCGCCGACCAGGTCCTCGGTGGGCAGGGCGGTGCCGTACGGGTCGGCGGCGTCGCTGTCGTGCAGGAGGAGGTAGTGGCGTCCGCTGTCCTCGTCGGTGATGCCGTGGGCGGCGAAGTAGAGGACGACGTAGTCGTCGGGGCGGCGGTCGGGGTCGGTGGCGAAGGCGCGCAGCGCCTCGGTGAGCTGCCGCCGGGTCGGGTGGGGGCCGAGGTCCAGGGCGGTCCGGTAGCCGAGTTCGCCGACGAAGAGGTCGGTGATCCGCCGGACGTCCTCGGTGAGTTCCGGACGGGCGGCCTCGGGGTGCGCGCGTACGTCGGTGACGGCGGCGGCGATGAGGAAGCGGCGGGCGGCGGGCGCGGACGTCCCGCCGTCGGCCGGCGCTCCGGTGTGCGCGCCGTGTGTCCCCGGTGCCGTGACCGCGCCCGTCATCGTGTCTCAGTCCGCGGGGCCGAAGCCGTCGGCGACCGCCCGGCCGGCTTCCGGGGTGTTGAGGTAGCGGGTGGCGTCGTGGGCGCGGGCGCCGTTGTGCACGAGGTGGCTGCGGACGCGGTCGCCGAACAGCGGCCTCAGGTCCTTCACCAGGGCGACCACGTCGCCCTCGTCCGCGATGTTGGTCCAGTGCTCGACGCTTCCCGGCCAGTCACCGGGCCGGCCCTGCGCACCGGCGCGCAGCCGGTCGTGGACGAGGGGCCGGATGCCCAGCGGTGACCCCACCGTCAGCAGCGAACGCACCGGCCAGTCGGGGCGCGCGCACAGCGCCTCGTAGGCGACGACGCTGCCCAGGGAGTGGCCCACGACGACCCGGGTGCGGTCGGTCACCGCGTCGGCGACCCGCCGCTGCACCGCCTCGTGGACGTCCGGGTCGCACAGGTAGGCGCGGACCTGCTTCAGGTCGAGGACCATGGCGCGCAGCGCGATCCCGGCGAAGAACCGGGAACGGCCGAGCGCGTTGAGGGCCCGCTGGACGGTGCGCGGGGTGCGGGCCAGGGTGCGGGCGTCCGGCGGCAGCACCGCCTCGTCGGTGCGGGCCGCCTCCGCCCACAGGGCCAGCAGCAGGTCCCGCTCCAGTCCCGCCGCGACGTCCGGGGCGCCGAGCGGGGGGTCGGCCAGCGCGAGGGTGCGGCCGGGCGGGCGGAAGAGGTCGCCGTAGAAGACGCAGCGCACGTCGTCCTCGCCGAGCGTGAAGGGGGCCCTGGCGCGCAGCAGTCCGTCGCTGATCGCGGGGTGCCAGAACCGGTGCAACTCTCGCTCACCCGTGTGCTGTTGGCCGATCCCGTGGATGCAGACCACTCGAGCCATCGCGCCCCCCAAGCCCCGACCCAAACGCGTGATCACTCTAGCAACGGGAGGGCCTGGGCGGTGGGTTCGGGAAGCGCGGTTTCGGGGAGCGGTGCGGACGGTCCGCCGTCAGTCGAGGACGCGGCCCAGGTAGGCCCGCAGCAGCTCCCGGGCCTCCTCGATGATCTTCTCGTCGCCGTCCGGTGCGACCCGGAAGGCGAGTTGGACGAGGGTGTCGGCGGTCTCCACGGCGACGAGGAAGACGCGGCGCAGGTCCTCGTCGGGGCTGCGGCCGAGGTAGCCGGAGAGCAGTTCGGTCAGCCGCTCGGCCACACGGTGGTTGGGGACGGCGTGGCGGTCGCCGACGGGGATCTGGTTGCCGAAGTCGATCAGGGAGAAGCCGGGCGCGGTCCGCTTCATCGCCAGGTACTCGTCGAGCACGGCGTCCAGGGCGCCGCGCCAGCCGCCGCCGTCCGGCCCCGAGTCCGTCTCCGTCAGCCGTTCGGTCACGCGCTCCGCGTAGCGCTCCAGGTTGCGCTGGGCCAGGGCGTCGGCCATCTGCCGCTTGTTGCCGAAGAAGCGGTACACCGAGCCGATGGGGACGCCCGCGCGCACGGCCACGGCCCGGGTGCTCAGCTCGTCGTACCCGACCTCGTCGAGCAGGTCGGCGCAGGCGTCGAGGATGCGGGCCAGGCGTTCGGCGCTGCGTCGCTGCACGGGGGCGCGGCGGAGCGGGGTCGCTGGGGACACGGTGCTCATGATGCCCTCCCCGCGCGGCCGGGGGAACCGCCGCCTCCGGTACGGTCCGGGGCGCCCCGCGGGAACCGGCGGCCTGTTCCGGGGCCGCCGCCCACCCCGGGCGCGGGCGCGGCGGCGTCCACCGCGCGCCCCCGGCCGAGGGCGGAGCCGGCGCGGTGCCCTCGGCGCCGGGAGGAGGCGGTGGCCGTGCTCACCGGTCCGCCGCGGGTTCGGTGGCCGTCGCGCTCCCGATCTCCTCCGGTTGCGTGGCCCCGGTCGGCTCCGCGTCCGACGCGGTGACGTCCGCCGTGCTCTCGACGGGCTCGCCGTCGACGGCCCAGACGGTGCCGTCGTCGGCGTACAGGCGGACCGTGACCTCGTGGGTGCCGCGCGGGACCAGGTCGGCGGCGATGCGGTACCTGGGGCCGCGCAGGGTGGTCAGGGGGTCGCCGTCGAGGAGGAGGTGGGCGACGCCGCGGCCGGCCACCGCCTTCGCCTCCGTACCGGCGGGCGAGAACCGGAAGTCGCGGACGGTCAGGCGTACGTCCCAGCTGTCGTCGGCCTCGGGCTGCACCTCGATGCCGACCTCGGGCGCGCGGTCGGCGTCCACCTCGCGGTAGCGGCGGCCCTCCTCGTCGGTGGCGTCGAGCAGCCTGCCGACCGGCGTGGCCGAATCCCCGCCCTCCGGTTCACCCGCACCACCGGAGCCGCAGCCCGCGGACCCCGTCAACAACAGGACACAGACCGCGAGCACGGCGACCACTCCCCGCGTCCACGACATGACGTGAGACTAGAACACCGGTCCGACACTCCGGATCCCCCGGGGGTCCGGTTCCGGTCATCCTCCGGGAGGACGACCAAGAAGGAACGGGCCGAACGGGGAGAACCCGCGCGGAGCGGGGAAGTCCTCCTGAGCCCCCTTGCGCACGGGAAACCGCAATCCTACGGTGTGCCATAGGAATCGGGCGGGAATCGGGTTGCGAGGGAGCGATCAATGAGCGGGGACGCGCGGAAGACCGCGGAGGGGCTGGCCTACCTGTCCGGCTTCGGCAACGAGCACAGCTCGGAGGCCGTCGCGGGCGCACTGCCCGAGGGCCGGAACTCGCCGCAGCGGGCGCCGCTGGGCCTGTACGCGGAGCAGCTGAGCGGCACGGCGTTCACCGAGCCGAGGGCGCACAACCGGCGCTCGTGGCTGTACCGGATCCGCCCGTCGGCCGCGCACCCCGCGTTCACCCGTTCGGGTAACGGCGGAATCCGCACGGCGCCCTTCAACCAGGCCGTGCCGGACCCGAACCGCCTGCGGTGGAACCCGCTGCCGGTGCCCGGACCCGCCACGGACTTCGTCGAGGGGCTGTGGACGCTCGGCGGCAACGGCGACGCGACCCAGCGCACCGGCATGGCCGTGCACCTGTACCACGCCACCGCGTCCATGGAGCGCGTCTTCAGCGACGCGGACGGCGAGCTGCTGATCGTCCCGGAGCGCGGCGGCCTGCTGCTGCGCACCGAGTTCGGGCTGCTGCACGCCGAGCCGGGGCACGTGGCGCTGATCCCGCGCGGGGTCCGCTTCCGCGTGGAGCTGCTCGACGCGGACGCCCGCGGCTACGTCTGCGAGAACTACGGCGCCCCCTTCCGGCTCCCGGACCTCGGCCCGATCGGCGCCAACGGCCTGGCCAACGCGCGGGACTTCCACGCGCCGGTCGCCGCGTACGAGGACGACGAGAGCA
The DNA here is from genome assembly GCF_027947595.1 of Streptomyces lienomycini. NCBI lineage: Bacteria > Bacillati > Actinomycetota > Actinomycetes > Kitasatosporales > Streptomycetaceae > Streptomyces > Streptomyces lienomycini. The sequence goes on from NZ_CP116257.1 coordinate 5,558,037, forward strand.
CGACGGGCCCGGTGGAGGTGGTCAACAAGTTCTGCGGCAACCTCTGGACCGCCGAGTACGACCACTCCCCGCTGGACGTCGTCGCCTGGCACGGCAACCACGTGCCGTACGTCTACGACCTGCGCCGCTTCAACGTCATCGGCACCATCTCGTACGACCACCCGGACCCGTCGATCTTCACGGTGCTGACCTCCCCGTCGGACACGCCGGGTCTGGCGGGCGTGGACTTCGTGGTGTTCGCGCCGCGCTGGCTGGTGGGCGAGGACACCTTCCGTCCGCCGTACTTCCACCGGAACGTGATGAGCGAGTACATGGGCCTGATCGAGGGTGCCTACGACGCCAAGGCGGAAGGCTTCGTGCCGGGCGGCGGTTCGCTGCACAACATGATGTCGGCGCACGGCCCGGACCGGGAGACCTTCGAGCGGGCGAGCGCGGCGGAGCTGAAGCCGCAGCGGATCGACGACGGGCTGGCGTTCATGTTCGAGACCCGGTGGCCGGTGACCCTCACGCCCCAGGCGGCCCGCGCCGAGCACCTGCAACCCCGCTACGACGACGTCTGGCAGGGCCTGGAGCGGCACTTCCGCCCCTTGCACTGAGGTTTCCCCTACCGGTACGGATGACCCGTGACCTCCTTCGCCCCGGACTCCGTCGTCCTCAACCGCAAGCTGCCGCTCTGGTACCAGGTGTCGCAGTCGCTGCGCGCCTCGATACTGGGCCGCTCGCCCCGGGACCCGCTGCGCCTGCCCACCGAGGAGCAGTTGGCCGGGCACTACGGGGTGAGCGTGCTGACCATGCGGCAGGCGCTGAAGGAGCTGGAGGACGAGGGGCTGATCACCCGCCATCGCCGGCGGGGCACGTTCATCGAGCCGCACGCCCGGCGGGGCGCCCCGGTGCGGCTGCTCGGTTCGGTGGACGCGATCGTGGCGCAGCAGTCCGGCATGAAGGCCGAGCTGCTGGACCACGGCCCCGCCGCCGTGCCCTCCGCCCTCACCGAGTTCTTCCCGGAGCTGGCCGAGCTGGCCATGTACCACCGGCTGCGCTGCGACGAGAAGACGGGCGAGCCGACCAACCACGCCCGCAACTACGTCCGTCCGGAGCTGGCCGCGCGCATCGACGCGGACGACCTCGTCCGGTGGCCGATGACGAAGGTGCTGCGGGACGTGGTGGGCGTGGACATCAGCCGGATCACGGACACCGTGGAGGCCCGGCTCGCGGACCCGGAGACGGCGCGGCTGCTGCGGGTGCCGCTGCTCAGCCCGATCCTGCACTACACGGGCATCACCTACGACACCGCGGGCCGGGTGCTCGACGTGGCGGTCATCCACTACCGGGGCGACCGCTTCTCCTTCACGGTCACCCTGGACGCCACGTGAGGCCGCGCCGCCCCGTCGTACGATGCCCGGCGTGACGCACGACGACGCTCCGCCGCTGGCGGACCTCATGCCGTGGTCCGTCGCACCGCCGCGGCTCGGCCGGGGGTGGCCGGCGGCTCCCGACGCGGCGTCCCTGAAGGCCCGCTGGGACGCCCTGGTGAAGGCCGAGGGGCCGGAGCGCGCGGCCCTGTTCGAGCCGACCCGCTCGCGCACCCCGGACTCGGCGGTCGGGCGGCTGCCGGGCGGCGCCGGGGGCACCGGGCGGCTGGCGCGCGCCTCGGGCCCGTCCGCGGAGCCGGTGCGGGTGCTGCGGGCGCCGTTCGACGAGCAGTGGCTGATTCCCGACCACCGGCTGATCGACGCGGCCCGCCCGGAGCTGTGGCGGGTGGCGGACGAGCGGCAGGTGTTCGTGGTGGAGGCCCCGGCTGCCGCCGGTCCGCCGCTGCTGCTCGCGACCTCGCTGCTGCCGCTGTTCGGCCCCGCCCGGATCCGGCCGCTGCACCGCCGACCCGGCGGTGCGGAGCCCAACCTCGCCCCGGGCCTCCTGGACCATCTGACCGCCCGGCTCGGGGTGCGCCCCGGCCCGCCGGACGTGCTCGCCTGGTCGGTGGCGGCCGTGCGGCCCGGCTCGCTGGTCCCGCTCACCGCGGACCCCGAGCTGTGGGAGCGCGGCGTCGGACTGGGCCGGCGCGCGCTGTGGCTGATGCGGCGCGACGGAGAGCGCCCCAAACTGCCCGGCGGGCGCCGCCCGTACGTCCGCGCCCCGCTGCCCCGGCGCCCGCTGACCCTGCGCTACGACCGGGACGAGGAGGCGCTCTTCCTCGACGAGGGCCGCGTCTCCCCCGTGCCGCCCGGCGCCTGGGACTTCGAGGTGGGCGGGGTCCGGGTGGTCGAGCAGTGGTTCGCGGCCCGCACGGCCGAGGGCGAGCCGGGCACGCTGTCGGCGGTCCGTCCGTCCGGCTGGCCGCAGACCTGGACGTCCGAGCTGCTGGAGCTGATCACGGTACTCGCGCTCCTCGCCGAAGTGCGGAGCCGGTGCCGGGAGTTGACGGTCACCGACGAGATCACCGCGACCGAGCTGCGGGCGGCCGGCGTGCTGCCCGTACCTCCGTCGGCCCGTCGCCCGGCCTCCGTCCTGGACGGCCGCGAGGAGGGCCCGGAGGGTCAGCTGGCGCTGCTGTAGGCCCCCGGAGGCGCGGTGGCGAGTGGCGCCGGGCCGGGGCCCTGGCCTCGGCCTCAGGCGAACCCGTCCAGCACCCGCGTCAGCGCCCGCTCGAAGACGCCCTCCAGGTCGATCGGTCCGGCGTCCTCGGCGAAGGACGCCGCCAGCCGCGGGTAGTTCCCGCTCGCGACCTGCCGGCCGAGGTAGGCGATCCGTGTCGCGTTCTCCTGCTCCTCGGACCAGGGCAGCGAGCGGGTGCGCTCGGCGGTGGCGATCTCGTTGCTCACGTACGTCGTCACCACGCCGTTCACCATCGCCACCAGCTCCATCTTGGTGCCGTAGGGCGCCTCGAAGGGGTCGAGGCAGGCCAGGCAGTGTTCGAGGTAGCGCAGGGCGTTGGGGCTGAAGCCGTAGACCGGGGACATCAGGCGGGGCAGCCAGGTGTGGCGGTGCATCAGGGCGCGGGTCTGGTGGGCGACCCGGATCATGTTCGCGCGCCAGTCGCCGCTCGGTTCCCACAGCTCGTGCTCGCCGCTGACCGCGTCCATCATCAGCTCGTACAGGTCCTCCTTGCGGGGGACGTAGTTGTAGAGCGACATGGTGCCGCAGCCCAGCTCGCCGGCGACGCGGCGCATCGAGACCGCGTCCAGGCCCTCGGCGTCGGCGATCCGCACCGCGGCGGCGGCGATGTCGGCGCGGGTGTACGCGGGCCTCGGGCCGCGGCCGGTGCGCTCGGGGCGCGACCAGATCACTTCGGGTACGGCCGCTCGGCCCGCCATCGTGCATCACCTCGGCCTCCATCCTAGTTACGTACAGCGTACGTAGTGCGCTATGGTCGTCCCATGACTACTACGTACGCTGTACTTAGTGAGGGTCTGGAGAAACGCTTCGGGGCCGTGCGCGCGCTGCGGGGTCTGGATCTCGCGGTGGCCGAGGGCACGGTCTGCGGACTGCTCGGGCCGAACGGCGCGGGCAAGACCACGGCGGTGCGGCTGCTGACGACGCTGCTGCGACCGGACGCGGGGTCGGCGCGGATCGCCGGGCACGACCTGGTGCGCGAGGCGGCCGCGGTCCGCCGCCGGATCGGGGTGACCGGGCAGTACGCGTCGGTGGACGGGGACCTCACCGGACGCCAGAACCTGCGCCTGTTCGCCCGGCTGCACCGGGTGCGGGACGCGGCCGGGCGGGCCGACGCGCTGCTCGACCGCTTCGGTCTGGCCGACGCCGCCGACCGGCCGGCCTCCACCCTGTCGGGCGGCATGCGACGCCGTCTCGACCTGGCCGCGAGTCTGGTGCGGCGCCCCGACGTGCTGTTCCTGGACGAGCCGACGACCGGGCTCGACCCGGCCAGCCGGAACCGCGTCTGGGAGGCCGTGCGCGCCCTGAAGGAGGAGGGCACGACCGTGCTGCTCACCACGCAGTACCTGGAGGAGGCCGACCGGCTGGCCGACGACATCGCCCTGGTGGACCGCGGCCGGGTGGCGCACACCGGGTCGCCGGCCGAACTCAAGGCGCTGGTCGGGTCCTACGCGGAGGCCGTCGTCGCGGACGGGCACGAGCTGGCCCGGGCGGCGGCGGTCCTGGACCGCCTCACCGGCGTCGAGCCGGCGCTGGACCCCGACCGGCGCACCGTCGGCGCCGTCAGCACCGACCCCACGCTCACCCTGCCCCGCCTGGTGCGCGAACTCGACGCGGCGGGCGTGCCGCTGCTGGACGCGAGCCTGCGTCCGCCGACCCTCGACGACGTCTTCCTCCGCCTGACCGGCGACAGCGGCGGTGGCGTCAGCGGTGATCACAACGGCGGCAGCGGCGACAGCGGCGGCACCAAGGAGTTGGCGGCATGAGCACGATGGCCCACGGCCTGGCGTACGACGGCGCGGCGATGCTGGGACGCCAGCTGCGGCGGCTGCGGAACAACCCGGGTCTGCTGATCCTCACCCAGACGATGCCGATCACGATGCTGCTGTTCTTCGGGTACGTCTTCGGCAGCGCGCTCGCGATGCCGGGCGAGGAGTACCGGGCCTTCCTGGTCCCGGGGCTGCTGGTCGCCACGGCCGCGAACGGCATCATGACGGGCATGTTCCAGGCCGCCCAGGACACCCACCGGGGCGTGACGGACCGGCTTCGCACCCTGCCGGTGAGCCGGGCGGCGATGCCGCTGGGGCAGTCGGTCGCGGACGTGGTCGTCACGGCCGCCGGGACGGTGCCCCTGCTGCTGGTCGGGCTCGCGGTGGGCTGGCGGGTGGAGGGCGGCGCGCTCGGCGCGGTGGGCGCGGTGGGGTTGCTGCTGCTGTTCCGGTTCGCGACGACGTGGATCGGGATCTACCTGGGGCTGCTCACCCGGAACGAGGAGGCCGCCGGTCAACTGGGCGGCGCGACCTTCATCCTTCCGCTGCTGTCCAACGCGTACATCCCGACCGGGGGCCTGCCGGGCTGGCTGCGCACGGTGGCGGAGTGGAATCCGATCAGCGCGGTGACCACGGCACTGCGGGACCTCTTCGGCAACGCTCCCGTGCCGGACGGGGCGGCCTGGCCGGTGGCGCATCCGGTCGCCGGGTCGCTGGCCTGGTGCGCGGTGCTGCTGGTGGTGTTCGTCCCGCTCGCCGTACGCCGGTACGCGCACGGGGGCCGCTGAGCGGGACGGGAAGGCGGGAGGACGTGCGGGGCGGGCGTACGAGAGCCGGGCGTACGGATACGGGCGTACGTGCGGGGGTCACCCGCGCTCGGGGGGCACACCGGGGCGCCGCTGCGTGCCGTGGGGATGACGGACGAGTGCCGCGGCGCCGCGCCGGGACGGTGTGACCGCCGGAGCGCGGGCCTCAGTTGCCGCCGAACAGCGAGCGACGCAGTCGACGCAGCGGCGCGAACAGCGAGACCCGGCGCACCCGGATGCCCCTGCTGCTGCGCTTGTGCGCGGGCTCACGCGCGGTCAGCTCACGCATCAACGACGTCGCCTCCACGGTCTCCCGCTGCGGGAGGGCAGGCCCTCCGAGCACCGCGAGATGACGGTCGAGACGCGAGCTGGTCGCGCTGCTGCCGCAGGTGATCGCAGGGACCCTTGCCCTGCTGCGCACCGTTATCTGTTCCATGTCACTCCCCACCCGTACGAGTCCACCCGGCCCGGGCAGGGTAACCCTATCGCCCCGGTACGGCATGCGTGTATCGCGGTCACAGGATTCACCTTCCCCGTAAGGGGGTTGACGATTACTCTCCGAATACGGAAGGTTCCAGGGCGAGTTGGACATTCGACTCCGGTGACGGTCGGACCGGCCCCCCGTCCGGCCCGACCGTCACCGCCAGTGAGGTGGCGGAGCGGCTCGGGCCGGGCGCGGTCAGGGGCGTGTCGCCGCCGTCGGACCAGCGGGCCGCCACCGCGAGCCGCGAGAACGTGGGCGATCTCACGTACCCGCTCCCGCGCGGTGCCCCGCTCGCCCGCACGCGGGGCCACCGGGGCAGTCGGGAGGGGAGGCCCCGACGCGCGGGGCCTCCCCTCCCGGTCCGCTCCTCCCGCCCCGGGTCAGGCGGCGCCGTTGAGGACCGGCAGGTAGCCGCCGGACTGGCCGGCCGCGGTGGGGTGGTACGACTCGCCGATGTTCAGCCAGTTGACGCTGTGCAGCCAGGAGCTGCCGGAGCAGATCTCGTGACCGGTGAAGGTGGTGCGTACGTCGCCGAAGGTGAAGCCGTGGGCGGCGACGCGCTGGGCGATGACGGTGTTGAGGTGGTCGGAGGCGTTGTTGATGGCCTTCCGCTTGGCTTCGGACAGGCCGACGCAGGTGGTGCCGAGCTTGTAGAAGCGCGGGTAGCCGATGACGACGACGTGGGCGTTGGGGGCCTTGCTGCGGATCGCCGAGTAGACGCCGTCGAGGTTGCCGGGGAGCGTCGAGTCGACGTACGCCTCCGCGGTGGCGACCCGCGAGAGGCAGGAGCTCTCGGACTGGAGCACGCACGTCGTCATGACGTCCGCGAAGCCCGCGTCGTTGCCCCCGATGCTGAGGGAGACGAGGCCGGTGGCGGAGCTGAGGGGGCCGAGCTGTCCGGCGAGAACATCACCCGTACGGGCGCCGGAGCAGGCGGTGAAGTCGAACGTCGAGGGTGAGTGGGCGGCCGCCCAGAGGTACGGGTGGGCCTTCGTGCTGCGCTTGCAGTCGCCGCTGGAGCTGATGTAGCTGCCCGCTCCGACCCCGGAGGAGTAGGAGTCGCCGAGCGCCACATAGCCGTCGGCGGCGGCGGGTTGGGCCGCCTGGGCGGTCGCGGCGCCGGTGAGGGCCGCGGTCCCGGCGAGAAGGAGTGAGCCGAGGAAGCCGACAAGTCTGAAACGTCTCATGGAACCTCCCTTAGCAGGATCTCTGCCGCAACCGTGGTACCAGCTACGCGCGTTGACTGGAAGTGTCCATGCCAATGAATGGCTGACAGTCGTTCACATTCGGACGAAAGTCAGCGGGAACGTCAGTGCGCCCTTGACGCTCCACTGCACGCTACGTCACATTGAGGCCGGTCAAACCGACAAAAATGTGAGGCCTGCTGGCAGGTCTTGCCATACGGGTTCAATCGTCAATACCGTCATAGATCTCCCGTCATCGGTACGTCGGCAAGCGGCTCTGGGGAGGGCTCGAGGCCGCGGCGCACCGGGGCGGGACGCGCGGTAGGGGGGTGCCGTGCTCGGTGACCGCACCGGTGACCGGGCCGCGCCGCGCGGTCGGCTGCCGTTTCCACGGCGCCGACAGGCTTTGCCGACTCACCTGGCGGGCACGGAGATCCATGCCGTCGTGCCGTGGATGAGAACCCCCCTTTCGAACCGGAGACAGAGCCGGACCGCCCCTGGGGCGGGCGGTCCGCCGGACGAGAGGGACCAGACCATGAGCTCAGTTCTGCAGCCGGCGCCGGCGGGCAGCGATCCGTCGCCCGAGCCGCCGCCCGCCGGGGAGTACCGGCCCGTCTCCTCGCATCTGGCGATAGCACCGCCGGTGAGCGTGGTGATACCCGCCATGAACGAGGCGGAGAACCTTCCCTACGTCTTCAAGACGCTGCCCGACTGGATCCACGAGGTCGTGCTCGTGGACGGCAACTCCACCGACGGCACCGTCGAGGTCGCCCGGGAGCTGCGGCCGGACGTCACGGTGGTGGAGCAGCGCGGCAAGGGCAAGGGGGACGCGCTGATCAGCGGCTTCGAGGCGTGCACCGGGGACATCATCGTGATGGTCGACGCCGACGGCTCGGCCGACGGCCAGGAGATCGTCTCGTACGTCTCCGCCCTCGTCTCCGGCGCCGACTTCGCCAAGGGCTCCCGCTTCGCCAACGGCGGCGGCACCGACGACATGACCTTCGTCCGCAAGCTCGGCAACCGCGCGCTGTGCGCGGTGGTCAACCGGAAGTTCGGCGCCCGCTACACCGACCTGTGCTACGGCTACAACGCGTTCTGGCGGCACTGCCTGGACAAGATCGACCTCGACTGCACCGGCTTCGAGGTGGAGACCCTGATGAACATCCGGGTCGTGAAGGCGGGGCTGAGGGTCCAGGAGATCCCCAGCCACGAGTACCTGCGCATCCACGGCGTGAGCAACCTGCGCGCCGTGCGGGACGGGCTGCGGGTGCTGAGAGTCATCCTCGACGAGCGCTCCAACCGGCGTGCGCTGCGCGGTCGTGAGCGCGCGACGACTCTGGTGTCCGTGGGCCCGGTCCCGGGGAAGGCGTCTTGAGCGCTCCCGCCGCCGCCCCCACGGTCTCCGTGGTGATCTGCGTCTACACCGAGGACCGCTGGGAGGACATCCTCGCGGCGGTCGCCTCGGTGCGGGCGCAGTCCCACCCGGCCCGGGAGACGCTGCTGGTCGTCGACCACAACGAGGCGCTGCGGGTGCGGCTGCTGGCGGAGTACGAGGAGAGCCGGAGTGCGCGGGGCGCGCGGGGCATGCGGGACGTGGACGGCGTGCGGGACGTGGGCGGCGTGCGGGGCGTGCGGGACGTGGGCGGCGTGCGGGGCGTGCGGGTGCTCGCCAACGCGGGTCCCCGCGGCCTGTCGGCCGGGCGCAACACCGGCATCGCCGCCTCGCGCGGTGAGGTGATCGCCTTCCTCGACGACGACGCCGTGGCCGAACGCGACTGGCTGCGGCACCTCACCGAGGGGTACGCCGACCCGGCGGTCGTCGCCGTCGGCGGGCGCACGGTGCCGATCTGGGCGTCGGGGCGCCGGCCCGACTGGTTCCCGGAGGAGTTCGACTGGGTGGTGGGCTGCACGTACCGCGGGCTGCCGCCCGGCCGGGTCCGGGTGCGCAACGTGCTCGGCGGCAACGCCTCCTTCCGCCGCGAGGCGTTCGACGCCGCGGGCGGTTTCGCCACCGGCATCGGACGCGACGGCGACAGGCGCCCGCTGGGCTGCGAGGAGACCGAGCTGTGCATCCGGCTCTCCCGCGCCCGGCCGGACGCCGTGCTGCTGATCGACGACCGCGCGGTGATCCACCACCGGGTGCCGGAGGCACGCGAGCACTTCGGCTACTTCCGCACCCGCACCTACGCCGAGGGCCTGTCCAAGGCGCTGGTGGCACGCAGCGTGGGCGCCGGCAGGGGCCTGGAGTCCGAACGCCGGTACACCACACGGGTGCTGCCCCGGGGTGTGCTGCGCGGGCTGGGCGACGCCGTGCTGGCCCGGCCGGGCGGTGCGGGCCGGGCGGGCGCGATCGTCGCCGGGGTGCTCACCGCGGCGGGCGGCTACGTGGTGGGGAGCGTACGGGCGCGGCGGGGCGGGGTCGTGTTCTCCTCGGCGCCCGTCGGGGAGGGCGCGCATGGCTGAGGAGGTCCACGAGGCCGACGCGCGCGTGCCGGTGCTCATGTACCACGCGGTCGCGGACGGCCCGAACGAGGCGACCCGCGCCCTGTCGGTGTCCCCGAAGGCGTTCGCCGAGCAGATGGCGGCGATCGCCGACGGGGGCCGCACCCCGATCGGCACGGCGGAGCTGGCCGCCGCCTGGCGCTCCGGCGGTCCGCTGCCGAAGCGGCCCGTCCTCATCACCTTCGACGACGGCTACGAGGGCGTGCACCGGCACGCCCTGCCCGTCCTCGCGGGACACGGCTTCCCGGCCACCCTCTTCGTCTCGACCGGCTGGCTCCGCGGCCCGTACGGGACCGGGGGTGCCCCGGACACCATGCTCGACTGGGACCAGGTCCGCGAACTCGCCGCGGCCGGCGTGGAGATCGGCGGGCACAGCCACACCCACCCGCAGCTCGACCAGCTCGGCCGGGCCCGGCTGCGGTTCGAGCTGATCCACTGCAAGGAGGTCATCGCCGACCAACTGGGCACCGTACCCGCGTCGTTCGCCTACCCGTACGGGTACTCCGACCGCCGGGTGCGCCGGGCGGTGCGCGAGACGGGGTACGCGCAGGCGCTCGCCGTCGGCAACGCACTGGCCCGCCGTGCCCAGGGGCCGTACGCCCTGCGGCGGGTCACGGTGCGCCGCTCGACGGGGGCGGAGGAGTTCGCCCGGCTGGTCGAGGGCCGCGCGATCGCCCGCACCTTCGTCCGGGACCGTGCCCTGACGAAGGGGTACGCCGTGCTCCGCAGGACGCGGCAGGCACGTCGGCGGGTGCTCGGGCGGGGCCGGCTGCCGGGGTCCGGTGCCTGACCGCGCCGGCGGCCCGTCCGTCGCCCGCGCGTCGGACGCCCGTCGGGCGCCGGTCGGCCCCGTCGGGCGCCGGTCGGCCCCTTCCGTCGGCCGTCCGTGCCGTCCGTGCCGCGTGTGCCCGGGAAAGCGGGTGCACGCGACGGCCGGGTGCCCGATCATGGCGGCATGTCCGTGAACCCGCACGACGCCCTGCCGATCCGGCTCAACGTGGACGACAGCGACTCCCCGTCCGACGTCGTCGACGCGCTGTTCCTCGGCCGTTTCGCCACGGGTGAGCAGCCGTACGCGCACGCCGCGAACATCGACCGCGTACGGTCCGGCGCCACCCTGCTGCCACCGGGTGCGCGCGTGCTGCGGATCGCCCGCGACGACGACCGCAGCGCGACGCTTGCGGAGGGCGACGGCTGGACGCTGCTGGTCTCGCGCTGGAACCGGGGGGCCGACGTCACCGTGACGGCGACCAGCGCCGACCTGGCCGAGAAGGTGCTCGGCGAGGCGACGGACGGAGCGGCCGACGAGCCCGAACCGCAGCCGGAGAACGTGACGATGGGCTTCTGGTACGTCTCCCCGCGCCGGGGCCCGCACCGCACCACCCGGCAGATCGCCGCGGGCACCTGGGACGAGGTCCGGGCCAACTACACGGCGCCGGTCGCGGACGCGATGGACGGCCTGATGAAGACGACGCCCGAGGACATCGCGGGCCGGCTGCTGCTCCTGCACGGGCCGCCGGGCACCGGCAAGACCTCGGCGCTGCGGACGCTGGCCCGGTCCTGGCGGGACTGGTGCCAGGTGGACTGCGTCCTGGACCCGGAGCGGCTCTTCTCCGACGTCGGCTATCTGATGGACATCGCCATCGGCGAGGAGGACGCGGCGGGCAAGGGCCGCTGGCGGCTGCTGTTGCTGGAGGACTGCGACGAGCTGATCCGCGGCGAGGCCAAGCACACGGCGGGGCAGGCGCTCTCCCGGTTGCTCAACCTCACCGACGGGCTTCTCGGCCAGGGCCGCAACGTCCTGGTCGGCGTCACGACCAACGAGGACCTGGAGCGCCTGCACCCCGCCGTCGTCCGCCCCGGCCGCTGTCTGGCCCGTATCGAGGTCGGCCCGCTCACCCGGCGGGAGGCGGTGGACTGGCTCGGCACGGAGGAGGGGGTCGGCCGCGAGGGCGCCACGCTGGCGGAGCTGTACGCGCTGCGCCGGGGCACCTCGCCGACGGCGCTGCCGGAACCGCGGGCGGGCAGCGAGGCGGGGCTGTACCTGTAGGAGCCCCGTCTCCGCGGCGCGGTGCTTTGATGGGGGTATGACCCTGTTCGTCGGCACGTCGGGCTGGCAGTACCGGGACTGGCGGGAGGTCCTCTACCCGCCCGGTCTGCCCGTCCGGCTCTGGCTGGAGCGCTACGCGGCCGCCTTCGCGACGGTCGAGGTCAACAACGCCTTCTACCGCCTGCCCGCCCGGGAGACCTTCGCGGCGTGGCGCGACCGGCTGCCACCGGACTTCGTGGTCGCCGTCAAGGCGAGCCGCTACCTGACGCACGTCAAACGCCTGCGCGACCCGGCGGAACCGGTCGCCCGTCTGATGACCCACGCGGCCGGACTGGGCGGCCTCCTCGGCCCGGTCCTGCTGCAACTGCCCCCGACCCTGCGCGCCGACGCGGCCCTCCTGGACACCTGCCTCGCCTGCTTCCCGCCGGGCACGCGGGTCGCGGTGGAACCCCGGCACGCGTCCTGGTGGACGCCGGAGGTCCGCGAGGTCCTCGTGTCCCGACGCGCGGCCCTGTGCTGGGCGGACGTCCGCGCCCGCCCGGTCGCCCCGCTGTGGCGCACCACCGACTGGGGCTACGTCCGCTTCCACGAGGGCCGGGCCGGGGCCTGGCCGCACTACGGCCGCCGCTCCCTGGCCACGTGGGCCGACCGCATCACGACGACCTGGCCGGACACGAGCGACGTCTACACCTACTTCAACAACGACCCGAACGGGGCAGCGGTACAGGACGCCGCGACGTTCGCACGCTTGGCTCGCACGTCGGCACTGACGGTCACCCGTACGCCCTCAGGGGCGCGGGGCTGAGACATGTGCGGCTCCGCCGCGTGGGCGCGACGAGCCACAGCGGACCCGCGGCCGGGCTGCGGCCCGAACCCCGACGGCGCTCACCCGTAAGCCGCCCGCAACGCATCCCGCACCGCCCCCGACGCGTCCTCCTCCGACACCCCCAGCCGCCGAGCCCGCTCGGCATACCCCTGGGCAGCGGCGGCCACCTCCCGCTGAGCCGCCGAGCCCGCGGCGGCGACGAACGTTCCGTTGCGCCCCCGCGTCTCGATCACTCCGTCCGCCTCCAGCGCCCGGTACGCCTTGGCGACCGTGTTCGCGGCGAGCCCCAGGGACTCGGCCAGTCCGCGTACGGTCGGCAGCCGGTACCCGACCGGCAGGGCTCCGGACCGCGCCTGCTCGGAGATCTGGGCGCGCACCTGCTCGTAGGGCGGCGCGCTGTCGTCGATATGGATCGTCAGGGTCACCCGGCTCATTGTCCCGCACCCCCGCGAAAATGGGAGGCAGCCGACCGGCCGACCGCCGTAGCGTGCGCCCGCATGACCGTTCTTGTACGCGATCTGCGTTCTGACGACCCGGCCGACGTCGCGGCCTTCGCCCGGGTCCGCCATCGCGCCGTGCCGTTCATCCTGTGGACCCCCGAATCCGTCGTGCACCGGCTCGTCCACACGCCCCCGGGTGCCCGGAGCCGGTCGCTGGTCGCGGAGGAGGACGGGGAGGTGGTCGGCACGGCCCAGATCGGGCTGGTGCACGACAGTGCGGAGCCCGGCCCGGCCTTCCTGAACGTCTACGTCCACCCGGAGAGGCTCCGGCGCGGCGCCGGGGGCCTGCTGGTGCGTACGGCGGAGGAGTACCTGACCGGTGAGGGCGCGACGAAGCTGTACTCCTGGGTGCTGGACGAGCCCGCCAACCTGGCCTTCGCCGAGCGGCACGGCTACGAACGGCGGCGTGCCGCGTACTTCCTGCGGCTGGACCTGGCGAACGCCGCCCTCCCGCCGCTGTGGTCACCTCCCCCGGGTGCCGAGCTGCGTACCGCCGCCGACTTCGCGGACGACCCCCGGCCCGTGTTCGAGCTGGACGCGGAGTCGGTCGCGGACGAACCGGGCGACGTCGGCGTCGAGTTCACGGACTACGAGGCCTGGCTCGCGGAGACCTGGCGGCATCCGCTGCTCGACCGGGAGCTGACCACGGTCGTGGTCGTCGACGGCCGCCCCGCCGCCTTCAGCGTCGCCTACACCGACGGCACCCGGTATTCGACCGCGATGACGGGCACGGTCCGCGCCCACCGGGGCCGCGGCCTGGCCAGGCTCGCGAAGACCGCCTCCCTGCACCGGGCCCGCGCCGCCGGGTACACGGAGGCGCTGACCGGCAACGACACCGACAACGGCCCGATGCTCGCCATCAACAAGTGGCTCGGGTACGAGATCTGCGCGACGGAGGTGCGGCATGTCCGTGAACTCGGCTGAACCGGCGACCGAGGTGAGCGTCGCACTCGTCAAGGCGGGCCGCACGAAGATCCGGTACGCGAGCACGCTGCTGCACGACGACGGCACCCGGCTCGCCGTCCGCGCGCGCTGGGCCGGTGACGGCGTCCGCGACTTCGGCTTCGTGCGCTTCGAGGCCGGTGACGTGTTCACCGAGTACTACTGGCGGGACCGGTGGTACGCGGTGAAGGAGGTCCGCACGGCGGCCGGTGCGCTGAAGGGCTGGTACTGCGACATCACCCGCCCCGCCGTGCTGACCGGCACGGAGCTGGTCGTCGAGGATCTCGACCTGGACCTGTGGCGCTCCGCCGACGGCACGGACGTACGACGGCTGGACGAGGACGAGTTCGCCGAGAGCGGGCTGGCGGACCGGGACCCGGGGGCCGCTGCCGCCGCCGTGGCCGCGCTGGACGAACTGGAGCGGCTGGCCCGCGGGGAGGGCTTCACCGGCCTGCTCGCCTGACACTCCGCCCGGCTCACGCGTACGTCGCCACCACCGCGTACCGCTCGTCCGTCACCTCCCTCCCCCACAGCGCGGGGTCGTCCGACAGCCGCTCCACGCGCGCCTGCCCGGCGAGCGGGTCGAGGAGGGCGGTGAGCCGGTCGGCCGGTATGCCGACCGGGGCGACGCTCCCCCAGACGCCCTCGACCAGGACCAGGCGCCCTCCGGGACGGAGCAGCCCCCGCCAGTGCCGCAGGATCCGGCCGGGGTCGGGCAGGGTCCACAGGACGTGCCGGACCAGCACGGCGTCGAAGCGCCGCTCGCCCACGGGCGGCGCCGCGGCGTCGCCGGTGAGGAACACCGCGTCACGACCGGCGAGTTTGGTCCTGGCCAGCGCCACCATGGCCGGGGAGAGGTCGACTCCGGTGACGCGGTGTCCCTGCTCGGCCGCGAGGAGCGACAGGCTGCCGGTGCCGCAGCCGAGGTCGAGGACGTCAGCGGCCCGCGGGGGCAGCCAGGACCGCAACCGGGCGGCCCAGGCCCGGCGGACGCCGGCGTCGCGCAGACCGTGGTCCGGCTCGTCGTCGAAGGAGGCGGCCAGCGCGTCCCAGTCGGCACTCGGCGCGGCCGTCCCGTCACTGTCTTCGTTCATGCGCCAAGCGTGGCACCCGCCACTGACAACGCGGTCGTGGCACCGGAACGTGACAACCGCCACTGACAGAAATGCATCGATGGGCAACTCTCGGGGAAAGGGTCTACCTCCGTGAGAACGCGGAACCCGGTGGATCCGTAAGGAGGCAGCCATGCGCCGTCTGACCGTGCAGAAGCCCCTGAAGAAGAGCGACGCCCGCCGAGTCCGCGAGGAGACCGACGAGCGCCCCTCGGGGCGCCCGGAGGTCCGCAAGGACATCGCGCGCACCTGGTGGCCGGAGAGCTGACCGTGCCTCGGGGAGATCTCCTGGTTCTCCCGCATCATCGCGTTCGTGTGAAGCCTGACCTCGGACAGGCCGAGCGCACGCGCGTGCGCGTCCACGACGACGTAGGGGCGGTACGCGGCGTCGGTCACGGCCCTCACCGCCGGCCCGTCCGAGGGGGCCGCCGGGCGGACGCGCTCTGGTTCCATGCCGCGAACGGCAGCTACCTCAGCCCAGCCTGAGCACTCCCTTAACGCGACCATAAGGATCTCCGCCACCCGCCTCCAGCAGGCGGTTCCGCGGTCTCCTGGGGCTAGCTTGCTGGTCAACCCCACGGGCTTTGGCCCGGGTTGTTCCCGCATCCCCAGTGACCGTTCGAGGAGTCCCCATGCCCGCATCGTCCGCGCCCCGCAGGGCCGCCGCCGTCGCCGTCGCCGGTCTCGCCCCGCTCGCCCTGACCACGCTGGCCGCCGCGCCCGCGTCGGCGCACGGTTCGATGGGCGACCCGGTCAGCCGGGTGTCGCAGTGCCACGCCGAGGGGCCCGAGAACCCGAAGTCGGCCGCGTGCAAGGCGGCGGTGGCGGCGGGCGGTACGCAGGCGCTGTACGACTGGAACGGCATCCGCATCGGCAACGCCGCCGGCAAGCACCGGGAGCTGATCCCGGACGGCAAGCTGTGCAGCGCCAACGACCCGGCGTTCAAGGGCATGGACCTGGCCCGCGCGGACTGGCCCGCGACCAGTGTGAGCAGCGGCGCGTACACCTTCAAGTACCGCGTGACGGCACCGCACAAGGGCACGTTCAAGGTGTACGTCACGAAGCCGGGCTACGACCCGGCGCAGCCGCTCGGCTGGGGCGACCTGGACCTGTCCGCCCCGGTGGCGACCGCCACCGACCCGGTCGCCTCGGGCGGCTTCTACACGTTCTCCGGCACGCTGCCGGAGCGCTCCGGCAAGCACCTGCTGTACGCGGTGTGGCAGCGCTCGGACAGCCCGGAGGCGTTCTACTCCTGCTCCGACGTCTCCTTCGGCGGTGGCAGCGGCGGCGAGGGCAGCGGCGGCGACACGGCGTCCGGGGCCGCGCCGGACGCGCCCGGTGCCGCCCCGGCGCCCACGGCCTCCGCGCCGTCCGAGGAGCAGCTCGCGGCCGCGGCCGACAAGTCGACGATCGAGCACCACGGCCACGGCGACCAGGACGCGGAGACCACCACGGACCCGACGGACGCCCCGGCCGCCCCGGCCGCTCCCGAGGAGGCTCCCGACGCCGCCGCCGAGCCCAACCGGGTCAAGGCCGCCGGCGGGGGCACCGAGAACCTCGCCGAGACCGGCGGGGACAGCACCACGCCGTACATCGCCGTCGGCGGCGCGGCCGCCCTGGCCCTCGGCGCGGCCGTCCTGTTCGCGTCGGTCCGCCGGCGCGCGACGACCGGTGGCCGGCACGGCCACTGACACGGGGGACGCGGGGCCCGTCCGGCGGCTCAGGCCGGACGGGCCCCGCACCGTGCCCCAGAACGCCGGGGCGCCGGGGCGCCGGATCGCCGGAGCGCCGGTCAGTCGAAGACCGAGGCGCAGGTGGTGGGCGTGGCGTGCGCCGGGTCCAGGGCGTTGGTCACCTCGTGGAAGGCGATCCGGTCGAACAGCCCGATCGCCAGGTGCTCGGAGAGGTCGAGCGGGCACAGGTCCTGGAGCAGGACGTTGCGCACCCCGGGACCGTCGAGGAACTGGCCGCGGTACGGCGTGACCACCTCGTCGTACTTCGTGGCGAGGACGGTGTAGCGCACGCCGGGCACGGTGTCGCCGCCCGCGTTGAGCCTGGTGAGGACGTCGGAGCCGACGACCTGGTCGGCGAGGGCGGGGGTGTGCTCGTCGAGCAGGTCCTCGACGCCGGGGAAGTACGGCAGCAGGCGGGTGAGGCCGGACAGGGTGGTGCCGTGGTTGCTGGGCGCTATGCCGACCAGGGCGTTCACCTTGGCGGCACCGCCGAGGAACCTGAGGTAGTAGCGGGGCATCATGCCGCCCTGGGAGTGGCCGACGAGGTCGGCCTCGGCCGCGCCGGTCGCGGTGAGCACCTTGTCGACATGGGCGGCCAGTTGCTCCGCCGACTTCTCGACCGGTCCGAGCCCGTGGAAGAGCGGGACGCCGGGCAGTTGGCCGTAGTCGAGGGAGAAGACGCAGTAGCCGCGGTTCTCCAGGTAGGGCGCGAGGCCGAGCCAGTTGTCGACGGAGTTTCCGAAGGTGCCGTGGACCAGGACGACGGGGCGGGGGTGGGCGGCGGAGGGCTTGCAGGTGTAGTCGTTCCAGCCGGAGGCGGGACGCGCGTCCGCGGCGGGGGCCGCGGTGGCGGTGACGGCGGGGAACAGGGCGACCGCGGCGGTCAGCAGCAGCGCGGTCAGCGGTCTGAGCACTCGGCTCCAGGGCAGCATCGGGTGAACTCCTTGCGGGGGTGGGGAGTTGCGACGGCAAGATGCCCTGTGATCCGGATCACGGGATGCTGTTCATTCGTCAAGTTACGGACGAGTAGCGCACGTGTGAAGTTACGCGTCAGTAAAAACTTCCAGCGCCGGCCCGCGTCACCAGACGGGCCGGACCGGCCCGCTCGGCGCCACCCGCAGCAGACCGTCGGCCAGCGCACGCGCCCCGTCCTCGCCGAGCACGTCGGCCCAGGCGCCCACGGCCTCGGCCGCCGCCTCCTCCGCGGCCCGCGCGCAGGCCCACCCCGCCTCGGTCAGCACGACCAGCCGGGCACGCGCGTCGGCGGGATGCGGCCGGCGCTCGACGTACCCCTTGCGGACCAGCTCGTCGACGAGCTGGCTCGCGGCCTGCTTGGTCGTCCCGAGGTGCACGGCGAGGTCGGTGACCGTCGCACCGTCCGGGGCGAGCCGGGCGAAGGCGAAACCGTGCGCGGGCCGCATGCCCTCGAAGCCGCGGGCGACGACACCCTCGTGGATGCGCTGCGTGAGCCCGCCGGCCGCGGCGAGCAGCGCGGCGGTCAGGGCCATGGCGTCGGAGTTCTGCACGGGGGCATTGAAACACCCTTGACGTTTTGGTCAAGCGGCTTGACCATGGGTGGCGGAAGTCAGTCAAGCTGCTTGACCATAGGTGAGGAGACAGCCATGCCCGTCGTCCGCTCGTCCGAGGGCGTCACCCACGAGATCCACGGCGCCCGCTTCGTCTCGTACGCCAGTCCCCGCGCCGGCAGCAAGGAGCTGTGCGCCTGGCGGGGCGAGATCCCGGCGGGGACGAGGGCGCCCGCGCACACCGTCGACCGGGAGGAGGTCTTCCACCTGCTCACCGGCGAGCTGCTGATCACCCTCGACGGCCGCACCGAGCGCGTCACCGCGGGCGACACCGTGATCATCGGCTCCGGGGCGACCCTCGCCGTCGAGAACCCCACCGACCGGACCGCGACCTCCTGGGTCACCACCTCCGTCGGCCTGACGGCGGAGCTGGCCGACGGCACCCGCATCACTCCCCCGTGGGCCAACTGACCCGCGGGGGCCTCACGCCGCCAGTGACCCCGGCATCACCGCCCTCGGTCCGAACTTCGCCCGCGCGCGGTCCGCGACCTCCTCGATCCGGCGGACCTTCTCGTCCACGGGGTCGAAGGTGAGCTGGTGGGAGGCGTGTTCGGCGGACGTGAGGCTCTCCGCGCGCAGAGCGATCGAACGGACCCGGGCGCGCTGGAGGCCGAGCGCCTCGTACAGGTCGTACGCGGTCCGGGTCAGGGCCGCCGAGTGCGCGGTCGGCTCCTTCAGGGTGCGGCTGCGGGTGGTGGCCGACCGGTCGGCGTAGCGGACGGTGAGGGTGAGGGTGCGGCAGACCTTGTCCACGGCGCGCAGCCGGGCGCCCAGTTCCCCGGCGGTCGAGAGCAGGGCGCGGCGGTGGCGGTCGGGGTCGAGTTCGTCGCGGCCGAAGGGGCGGTCGGCGGCCAGGGACCGGGAGACGCCGTTGGGGACGACCCGGCCGCGGTCGACACCCTGGGCCTTCTCGTACAGCTCGCGGCCGGTCTTCGCGCCGACCAGGCGCTGGAGCGTGGACAGCGGCGCGGCGGCGACCCGGCCGAGGGTGTCGAGGCCGTACTCGCACAGCGTGCGGGCGGTCGCGGTGCCGACGCCGGGCAGCGCGGCGACGGGCCGCCCGGCGAGGAACTCCCGCTCCTCGCCGCCGGGCACCGCGCGGGTCAGTCCGGGCCGGGCGTCGCGCAGGGCCATGCGGGCCAGCATCGGTCCGGGTCCGGCGCCGATCACGCAGTCCACGCCGTACAGCGCGAGGGCGCGGACCCGGATCACCGAGGCCAGTTCCACCGCGCCGCGCCCGAAGTAGCGCTCGGCGCCGCGCAGGTCGGCCAGCGCGCCGTCGGGCGGCAACGCCTCGACGACCGGCGTGAACTCCGCCAACAGCCCGAGCAGTTCGGGCAGGACCGCCTCGTACATCGGCGGCAGCTGGAAACGTACGCACAGAACGGTCATCCCGCACTCCCCGGACTCTGGTGCCACAACTTCCTTCCGACCGCGGGCCCTTCGCCCGCGGGGCGCAGATCGGCCCAGGGGTGCATCTCGTACCCGGTGGTCATGCGGATCCTCCGCTGCTCCATCGGGTCCTGGGCCGCGGAGCCGGCCGGCGCGGGCCGCCCGTCCGAACCGGCGAGGCGGCGGCGGGCCGGGCCGCCCTCGGGGGCGTCGCCCTCCTGGCTTCCGCCCGCTGCGGCCAGCCGGGCGGCGACGCCCTCCAGGCCCTCCTCCCGGCGCACCTCCAGCAGGTCGGCGAGGTTCCAGGCGGCGGAGCCGACGACGCTGAGGCTGCGCGGGCCGCGCCGCTGGACCACCCCGCGCACCAGCAGCAGCCAGGAGTGGAAGACGGTGTGCGCGCAGGCGTCGTGGGAGTCGTCGAAGAAGGCGAGGTCGACCAGGCCGCTGCCGTCGTCCAGGGTGGAGAAGATGACCCGGCGCCCGGAGCGGATCGGCGGGGTCTGGGTGGCCGCCTTGGCGCCCGCGACCAGCACCGTCTCCCCGTGCCGGGCCTCGCGCAGCCGCTTGGCCGACACCACGCCCAGCTCGCGCAGGAAGGCGCTGTGGTCGTCCATCAGGTTGCGCGAGGCGTCCATGGAGAGCACGCCGAGTTCGGCGCTGAGCTTCTCCGCCGAGGTGAGGTCGGGCAGCCCGGCGGGGGCGGTCCTGCGGCCGCCGGTGAGGGGGAGTTGGTCGCCGCGTCCGCCCCGGGCGCCGCGGTGCAGCTCGGTCAGGTGCAGTTGCAGGTCGCGGCGGTTGGCGCCGAACGCGTCCAGCGCGCCGACCTGGGCGAGCCGTCCGGCCAGCGGCCTGCTGGGGCGGGCCCGTTCCCAGAAGTCGAGCAGGGAGGCGTACGGCTGTCCGTCGGCGATCCGCGCCGCCTCGGCCTCGCTGATGCCGTGCACGTCCGAGAGGGCGAGGCGCAGGCCCCAGGTCTTCGCCCTGCGCGGCCCACCTGATTCAGACACCAGTTCGACCTTGTGTGCGACCCCCGACTTGTTCACGTCCAGCGGCAGGATCGGCACCCCGCGCCGCCGCGCGTCCGCCAGCAGCAGCCGCTTGGGGTACATGCCGGGGTCGTGGGTGAGCAGCCCGGCGTAGAAGGCGGCCGGATGGTGGACCTTCAGCCACGCCGACTGGTACGTCGGCACCGCGAAGGCGACGGCGTGCGCCTTGCAGAAGCCGTAGCTGCCGAAGGCCTCGATGATCTCCCAGGTCCGCTGAATCGTTTCCGCGTCGTAGCCGTTCGCCGCCGCGTGCTGGGCGAACCACACCTTGATCCGCCCCTGCGACTCCGGGTCGGAGAGCCCGCGCCGCACCCGGTCGGCCTCGCCGCGTCCGCAGCCGGTCATGATGGCGACGATGTCGATGATCTGCTCGTGGAAGACGACGACCCCGTACGTCCCCTCCAGCGGCTCGGCCAGGTCCTCGTGCGGGTGGCGCACCGGCGCCCGCCCGTGCCGGGCCTCGATGAACGGCCGCACCATGTCGGCGGCGACCGGACCGGGCCGGAAGAGCGAGATGTCGACCACGAGGTCGTGGAAGGTGGCCGGCTGGAGCCGCCCCACCAGGTCCCGCTGGCCCGGCGACTCGATCTGGAAGCAGCCCAGCGTCTCGGCGGACCGGATCATCCGGTACGTCGCCGGGTCGCCCTCGGGTACGGCGTCCAGGTCGACCTCGGTGCCGGTCGCCCGCTTCACCTCGGCGACCGCGTGCGCCATCGCCGACTGCATCCGCACCCCGAGCACGTCCAGCTTGAGCAGCCCGAGGTCCTCCACGTCGTCCTTGTCGAACTGGGCCATCGGGAAGCCCTCGCCGCTGGTCGGCACGACCGGCGTACGGGAGAGCAGGGAGGCGTCGGACAACAGCACGCCGCAGGGGTGCATGGCGACGCCGCGCGGGAGGGCGTCGAGACCCTCCACCAGCTCCCAGAGCTTGCCGTACCGCCCTCCTCCCTCCCGCCGGGACTCCCCCGCCAGCTCCCGCAGTTCGGGCAGTTCCTCCAGCGCCGCGCGGGCGTCGCGGGCGCGGATGTGCGGGAAGGACTTGGCGATCCGGTCGATCTCGGCCGGGTCCATGGACAGGGCGGCGCCCACGTCGCGGACGGCGTGGCGCACCCGGTACGTCTCCGGCATGGCGACCGTGGCGACCCGCTCGGTGCCGAACCGGCCGATGATCGCGCGGTAGACCTCCAGGCGGCGCGCGGACTCCACGTCGATGTCGATGTCGGGCAGCACGACCCGCTCCCTGGACAGGAACCGCTCCATCAGCAGCCCGTGCTCGACCGGGTCGGCGTGCGCGATGCCGAGCAGGTGGTTGACGAGCGAGCCCGCGCCGGATCCGCGCGCGGCGACCCGGATGCCCATGTGCCGTACGTCGTCCACGACCTGGGCGACGGTGAGGAAGTACGAGGCGAAGCCGTGGTGGGCGATGATGTCCAGCTCGTGGTGCATCCGCTCCCAGTACTCCCGGCGGCCCGGCCGCCGGTCGTAGCCGCGCCGCACCATGCCCGCCGCCGCCCGGGAGGCGAGCGCCCGCTGGGCGGTGCGGCGGCCCGCGCCCACGAGGTGCGGTTCGGGGAAGTGGACGGCGCCCATGCCGAGGTCGTCCTCGGGGTCGACCAGGCACTCGGCGGCCGTGGCCCGGGTCTGCTCCAGCAGGCGGTGGGCGGTGTCGCGCCTGAAGCCCGCGGACTCGACGATCCGCTCGGCGGTGTGCCCCATGGCGCCGGCGTCCTTGAGCCAGGCCTCGCCGGAGTCCAGTTCCTTGCCGGCGCCGATCGGGACGAGGCGGCGGGCGGCGTCCAGGACGTCGGCGACCTGGCCCTGGCCGGGGTCGGCGTAGCGGACGGCGTTGGAGAGCACCGGCCGCACCCCCTGCTCGGCGGCGAAGCCGACGGTGCGGGAGGCCAGGCGCAGGGAGCCGGGGCCGGTGCCTTCGCGGCCGTGCCAGACGGCCTCCAGGCGCAGGGCGTCGCCGTAGACCTCCCGCCAGGGGGCGAGGAGCCGCGCCGCGCGGTCGGGGCGGCCCGCGGCGAGGGCGCGGCCGACGTCGGAGTCGGGGCCGAGCAGGACGGTCAGCCCGTCGGCGTGGTTGTCGGGCCAGGACAGCAGCGGGGTGCCCCCGGCCGTGTGGGCGGCGGAGACGAGGCGGCACAGGTCGGCCCAGCCGCGGGCGCCGTCGCGGGCGAGGAAGGTCACCCGCGGGGCCGACTCGTCGACGAAGGCGCCGCCGCGCACGGGGACGCGGCGCCGGTCCCGGCGTACGGAGGTGTCCGTGCGGTCCGCGCCCGCGGACTCGGGGGCGCCGACCGCCAGCTCCGCGCCGAACAGCGGACGGACGCCCGCCTTCGCGCAGGCCTTGGCGAAGCGGACCGCGCCCGCGAGGGTGTCGCGGTCGGTGAGGGCGAGGGCGTCCATGCCCCGCTCGAAGGCGCGCTCGGCCAGCCGCTCCGGGTGGGAGGCGCCGTAGCGGGCGGAGAACCCGGAGACGGTGTGCAGATGCGTGAAACCCGGCACCACGCACCTCCCGACTCATGAACCGACGCATGACCACGTATGCCCGAACGCCATTATCGAACGTCTGTTCCCAGCTACTTCACCCACCATACCTCCATCCTCGAATGTGTGTACGACATCCGTTCGGCCCCGCCCCACCTGCGCAAACGCGCTCCGACCCGGACTGTGGGGACATGTCACACACACCGGGCCCCGGCACGCGAAGCGGCTCCTTCCTCGGTGAGGTGAAGGACGCCGTCACCCCGCGGGCCACCCTGCTCGTGCTCGGCGTGATCGCGCTCCAGCTGCTCTTCATCGCCTCCTACGTGGGGGCGCTGCACGACCCCAGAGCCAAGGACGTGCCCTTCGGGGTGGTCGCGCCCGGGGCCGCCGCCAAGCAGACGGTGGACCGGCTGGAGCGGCTGCCCGGCTCGCCGCTGGATCCGCGCACGGTGGCCGACGAGGCGAGCGCCCGGAAGCAGATCGTGAACCGGGAGATCGACGGCGCCCTGGTCCTGAACCCCGAGGGCGGCCAGGACACCCTGCTGGTCGCCTCCGGCGGAGGCACCGTCCTCGCCACCACCCTGGAGGGCGTCGTCGGCAAGGTGGAGCAGGCCGAGCGGCGCACGGTACGGGTCGTCGACGTGGCCCCGGCCTCTCCCCACGACTTCGACGGGCTGTCGTCCTTCTACCTGGTGGTGGGCTGGTGCGTCGGCGGCTATCTGTGCGCCTCGATCCTGGCCATCAGCACCGGCGCCCGACCGGCCAACCCGCGCCGGGCGGCGATCCGGCTGATCGTGATGGCACTGGTCGCGATCGTCGGCGGGCTCGGCGGCGCGGTGATCATCGGACCGGTCCTGGGCGCGCTGCCCGGCGGCGTGCTGGACCTGTGGGGGCTCGGCGCGCTGATCACCTTCGCGGTGGGCGCGGCCACGCTCGCCCTCCAGGGCGTCTTCGGGATCGTCGGCATCGGCCTGGCGATCCTGCTGGTGGTGGTCGCGGGCAACCCGAGCGCGGGCGGCGCCTTCCCGCTGCCGCTGCTGCCGCCGTTCTGGAAGGCGATCGGCCCGGCACTGCCGCCGGGCGCGGGCACCTGGGCGGCCCGGTCCATCGCCTACTTCAAGGGGAACGACGTGACCGCCTCCCTGCTGGTGCTGTGGGCGTGGGCGGTCGCGGGGACGGTGATCACGATGCTGGCGGCCGTACTGCCGCGCCGCGACCGGCAGGAGACGGAACTGCCCCCACCGGCCGGCTGACCCGCCTGCGCGCGCCCGGACACCGCGCGCACGCGGAAGTCCCGCCCTCGCGCGCGGGACGGGACTTCACGGGTGTGCGGGTGCCGCTCAGCCGATCTGCGTACCGGTGGCCGACAGGGCCTCCGTCACCGGCTGGAAGAAGGTCTCGCCGCCGGAGGTGCAGTCGCCGCTGCCGCCGGAGGTGAGGCCGACGGCCTGGTCGCCCGAGAAGAGCGAGCCGCCGCTGTCGCCGGGCTCGGCGCAGACGTCGGTCTGGATCAGGCCGTTGACGATGTCGCCGTTGCCGTAGTTCACGGTGGCGTCCAGGCCGGTCACCGTCCCGTCGTGCACCTGGGTGGTGGAGCCGCTGCGGGTCACCTCCATGCCGACGGTGGCCTCGGCGGCGCCCGAGATGGCCTGCGAGGAGCCGTTGTAGAGGTTCACCTCGCTCGGGTGGTCCACGTCGGCGGTGTACTTGACCAGGCCGTAGTCGTTGTCCGGGAAGCTGGACGCCGCGTTCTCGCCGATGACGTTCCCGGAGGAGTCCGACCAGGTCGAGATGGACTCGGTGCAGTGACCGGCGGTGATGAAGTACGGCTCGCCGCCCTTGGTCACGTTGAAGCCGAGCGAGCAGCGCCCGCCGCCTCCGGTGATGGCGTCGCCGCCCGCGACGAAGGGCTTGTACTCGCCCTTGGTCCGCTTGAGTTCGGCCTTGGCGCCCAGCCCGTCGACCACCTTGGTCAGCTTGGCCAGTTCGGCCTCGGAGACCGTGCGGTCGGCGGTGACGACGACCTTGTTGGCGGTCGGGTCGGTCGCCCAGGACGTGCCCGGGATGGTCGCGTCCTCGGTGAGGGTGGTGCGCGCGCTCTTCAGGTCGGCGAGCGAGTTCTCGACGACTCTCGCCTCGGCGCCGGCCTCCTCGACGGTCTGCGCGGCGGCCTGGTCGAGCACGTTGACGACGAGGCTCTTGGCCTGCGCGTCGTAGTACGTGCCCGCGGCGTCGGCACCGAGGTCGCCGATCAGCGTGGAGGCGAGCTTTCCGGCCGCCGTGACCGACAGGGTCTCGGGCGCGGCGGCCGCGGGGGCCTCGCTGGCGTTCGCGGTCTGGAAGGTGACCCCGGCCGCGACCAGTGCGGTGATTCCCGCACCTACTACGGCGACCCGCCGCCTGGGTATGCGTCGGTGCTTCAACTCACGTCCTCCTGTGGGGGGTCGGTCCGGAGGTTGTGGGGACCTCGCGGACCGGAAGGCTGGTTGACGAGCGTTAACTCTTCCGAGTCCACAGGCCGTACACAAGGTCGACTCCAGGACGTGCGCACGACAACTCCAGCGCGGTCACACGACCTTCACCCTTCCGGTGTGTCCCGGCGGGATTCGCGCGGCGGACGCGCGGTGGGCGCCTCGGACACGGCTGAGCCCCCGCACACCGTCGCTTCGGTGTGCGGGGGCTCTTCGCGCCGCCGGCCGCGCTCTGACGGGTGGAACGGTCGCTAGGCCACGGCTGCCTAGTAGACGCTGACGCCGTAGGCGCTCAGCGCCTCCGTGACCGGCTGGAAGAACGTCGTCCCGCCGGAGGAGCAGTTGCCGCTGCCGCCGGAGGTCAGACCGTACGCGGTGCCGTTGCTGCCGTAGAGCGGACCGCCGGAGTCGCCGGGCTCGGCGCAGACCGTGGTCTGGATCAGCCCGCCGACGACGTCGCCGCCGCCGTAGTTGACGGTGGCGTTCAGGGCGGTGACCCGGCCGCTGTGGGTGCCGGTGGTGGAGCCGTCACGGATGACGGTGGTACCCACGCTCGGGGTGGCCGCGCGGGTGATGTCCACGCCGCCCGCGGTGCCGGGCTTGCTGACCGAGGTGTTGGTGTACCGGACGATGCCGTAGTCGTTGCCCGGGAAGCTGGACCCGGCCGTCGAGCCGAGAACGGTCGAGTGTCCGGAGTTGGACCACCAGGTGCCGGCGCCGTCGGTGCAGTGACCGGCGGTGAGGAAGTACTCGGCGCCGCTGCTGGTGCGCACGTTGAAGCCGAGGGAGCAGCGCCAGCTGCTCGCGTAGATGGCGTCGCCGCCCTGGATGAGCTTGTTGAACGTGCCGGGGGTCCGCTTGATCGTGAGCGCCCCGGCCTTGTCGCCGGCCTGCTCCTTGATCTTCGCGATCTCGGCCTGGGAGACCGTGCTGTCGATGGTGACGACCAGTCGGCCGCTCTCGCTGTCGACGGCCCAGGCGGTGCCCGGGACGTCGGCCTGGAGCACCGCGTTGCCGGCACTGCTCAGCTCGGCGGCACTGAAGGCGGCCGGGGTGGGTGCCGCGGTCGCGCTGGGGATCGCGATGGCGGCGGCGGCCACGAGGCCGGTGGATACGGCGATCAGCCGAGTCCGTCTCGTGATGCCGCTGCGGGGGGTGGTGCGCTTGATCCTCACTTTTCGTTCCTCCACAGGGGAAGTCGGGGGCCCTCGTGTGGGGTTGGGGGCCCGTGAGGCGCAGCCAGGGACGGACCTCCGGGTTCCGGATAGTCGTGCCCCTGACAAGCGCTGAGGTTGGAGTATTCGGCCGAACGACCGGTCGGCGCAAGAGTGCCTTTCGGCCGTCGGGCTTTGACCGCCCTTTACCAACTCCCGCCGCCCGGTCCGCTCAGGACACCCCTCGCGCGGGAGCGCACCCGTTGGCGGGCCGGGCCAGGTCCAGGTGGTCCCGGAGCGTGCTGCCCGGGTAGAAGGTGCGGAACAGGCCCCGGTGCTGGAGCAGGGACACGGTGCCGTTGACCAGGCGCTCGAGATCACGGCGCGGGTCGACCGGCGTGACGTGGAAGCCGTCGACGGTGCCGTCCCGGTGCCAGGCGGCGATCAGTTCGGCCAGGCCGATGGGTCCGCCGCGGTACAGCGGGCCGCGCGGGGTGGGCCGGGGCCCGCCGCCGTGACAGGGGTCGGCCGCGCACTCGCCGTCCCCGAGGTCGACGTCCAGGGCGGCGAGGATTCGCAGGGCGTCCGGATCCCGGCCGTGCGCCGCCGCGGACGCCCGCAGTTCGTCCCGCGCGGCGGCGGCCTGCGCGGGGAGCACGGCACGTACGAGGGCCACGTCGGCGTACCGGGCCGCGACCGCCCGCGCGGGCCGGTCCGTGGCGTCGACCACGCGTACGGGGTGCCCCTGCGGGGGCCGCGGCAGGGCCGAGGCGTCCCCGACGGAGAGCGCGGAGCCCTGGTGGCAGAGGAGGCGGGCCTCGCCCTCGGTGGTGGACACCTCGATCCGCCAGCCCGCCCGGCCGCGGCTGACCCGGTCGAGGGTGGCCACGGCCGCCTGGACCCGGAACGGCTCGGCGCGGGTGGTGGTGACGGTGGGGACCAGGCCGACGCGCCGCGTGCCGGGCGCCACCCGGGACAGGACGGCGAGCGCGTCGGGGGCGGCGGGGCCGTCGCCCAGGGTGACGAAGTCGAGCGCGCCGCGTTCGGCGAGCCGCGCGTCCGCCGCGTACTCGTCGGCGTCGCGCACCGACCGCCGGTCGAGGGCGGCGGCCAGGTGCAGCCGCCGTCTGGCGTGGGAGAAGGTCATGTGAAGGCTCCGTGACATCGAGTCAGTCGGACACGGTGGATGGCGCCTTCACACGGCCGAGCCCCTCAGCACCGCCGTCCGCCGAGACTACGGGGGTGTCTCGACCGACTGTCAAGGCTGTCCACACTGTGAGCCGCACATCTCAACTCGTTGACGGCGAACCGGATGCCTGTTCCACTTGGCCCATGCATCCGCAGCAGTGGCTGGTCACGCGCTCCCACATCGACTTCGGTCGAGTGTGGTCCTGTTCCTGTTGAGCCGAAGCCCCTGCCGTCTGCCTTGATCGCCCGGCCCCGTCGGGGCCGTACCCGGGCCTCCGCCCTTCCCGCACCGCCTTCACACGCGCCCTCCCCTCGCGCCCCTTCCCCTCCCCTGCCCCATGCCCGGGCGCTGACGCGGTCTCAGCAGCTGCAGTCGCAGCCGTCGCAGCAGCAGCCGTCGCAGCACCCGTCGTCACCGCAGCAGTTGCTGCAGCAGTCGCAGCAGTCGCAGCAGTTGCCGCAGTCGCACTGGGAGCAGAGCCCTTCCCTGCGCTGACCGCTCCAGGGGTCGTCGAAGGTGCCGCAGCACATCTGGCACGTGCAGGCCAGCCCCAGCCACACGGCGCAGCCCGCGAGGAGCCCGCGCCGGTCGCGGCGCGGCGGCTCCGGGGGCGTCGGTCCACCGGGGCCGCCGGGCGCACCCGGGGTACCGGGCGTGCCGGGAGGGGCGTACGGATGGCTGCCATGGGCGCACGAGACGGTGCCGAACGCGCGGTCGACGGAGTTCCCCAGCTCGTGCACGAGCAGCCGGTGCACCAGCCGGCCGTCCCCGAACTCCGCCTCCCGCAGGGCGAGCCGTACCCCGCGCACGGCGTCGTCCGCCAGCCGCCGGGCCTCGGTGAGCGGCGTCCCGGTGGCGGTGAGCGGGTTCCAGGCGCCGGAGGCGGCGTCCGCCTCCCGGTCCTCCACGGCGTCCAGGAGATGGGCGAGCCGGCCGAAGAGGCGCCCGGCCTCGGCGAGCGGCTCGGCGTTGCACGGCCGCCCGGCGAGGTGCGCGGTGTGCGCGAAGGCGGCGGCGGTCGCGGTCTCGGTCGGCTCGGTGACCGTGAGCAGGGGGGTGCCCGGCCCGGCGAGCGCCTCGATGCCGCCCTGCCGGTCCACGGCGTCGACCAGTACGGCGGTGTCGAACCCGACGGCACCGCCACCGCGGGCTCCCGCCGCGTCCCAGCCGATGGCGACCCGGCGGGCGGCGAGGGCCACCGGCCGGCGGGCCAGCAGCCCGTCCCCGTCGGCGACGTGGTCGCGCACCTTGGCCGAGGCCAGTACCAGGGAGACCGCCGCCGCGAGCCGGGCCCCTCGCCGTGCGCGACGGACGCGGTGCGCATCCCGCGCAACGGGCAGGGGCCGGCGGTGCGCCGCCCGCCCCCCGCGCCACCGGCCGTGGCCTGAGCCTCCGTCAGGACCGATATGAGCAGCCCGTCATAGTTCGTCACGATGCGCGCGAACTGACCGTGATCCTTGCGCAGGGCGAGGCACAACCCGCACAAATGCGCCATCCACTCACTCGTGAGGCTCTCTCCGAGCCGGTGCCTGCACGGCCTGACGATTCCGAACACGACGCTCCCCCATGGTTCGTACGACGCTGAGCTGCGGCATCGTACCGACTGCCGCCTTCACCCGTACGCACCCTCCCTCACCCGTCCGCCGTGAAGAATCATATTTCACTCACAGTCAGCATCCGTTTGGGAAACAACCCTTGGGACACAAGGACTCTCGACGGATCCGCTGTGCACCAGTACCGTCACAAACCCCCCGCGCGGCGTCTATCCACTTGGCGCGACGTCCGCATCATGGATGACCATAGGGATGCGGAAGCACGAAAGACCGCTGTGAGAGGAGGCGTCCATGGGATCGGTACGCAAGGCGAGTGCGTGGCTCGGCCTCGTCGACGACAACGATGACGAGCGTTACTACGACGACGACTACTCCGAGGGCACCGAGCCCGGGGACGCCTGGGTCACCGACCCGCGGGTGAAGGTGGCCTCGGACGTGGCCGAGGAGAGGGGCCGCCGCATCGCGACGGTCACCCCGGACAGCTTCCGGGACGCACGGGCCATCGGTGAGCTGTTCCGGGAGGGGGTCCCGGTCATCGTGAACCTGACGGCCATGGAGGGCACCGACGCCAAGCGCGTCGTCGACTTCGCGGCCGGACTCATCTTCGGCCTGCGCGGTTCGATCGAGCGGGTGTCCACCCGCGTGTTCCTGCTCAGCCCGGCCGACACCGAGGTCATCAGCGGCGAGTCCGCCGCACACCGTTCCGACGGGTTCTTCAACCAGAGCTGAGGCGGGGCCGCGCACCACGGCCCCGCCCCTCCCCGCCGGGCTCCTACCGGAAGGCGTCGAGTCCGGTGAGCGCCTTGCCCAGCACCAGCTGGTGCATCTCGACGGTGCCCTCGTAGGTGAGCACCGACTCCAGGTTCGTGGCGTGCCGCATCACGGGGTACTCGAGGGAGATCCCGTTGGCGCCGAGGATCGTGCGGGCCGTACGGCAGATCTCGATGGCCTCGCGTACGTTGTTGAGCTTGCCGAAGCTGACCTGCTCGGGACGCAGGCGGCCGGCGTCCATCCGCCGCCCGAGGTGATGGGCGAGCAGGATCCCCTTGTGCAGTTCGACCGCCATGTCGGCGAGCTTGGCCTGGGTGAGCTGGAAGCCGCCGATGGCCCGCCCGAACTGCTCCCGCGACTTCGCGTACTCCAGGGCCGCCTCGAAGGAACTGCGGGCCGCGCCCATCGAACCCCAGACGATTCCGTAACGGGCGTGCGACAGACAGCTGAGCGGACCGCGCAGTCCGGTGACCTCCGGCAGCACGGCGTCGGCGGGCAACCGTACGTCGTCCATGACCAGCTCGCTGGTGACGCTGGCCCGCAGGGACCACTTGTGCTTGATCTCCGGCGCGGAGAATCCGGCGCTGTCGGTCGGTACGACGAACCCGCGGACCCCCTCCTCGGTCTGCGCCCAGACGACGGCCACGCCCGCCACCGACCCGTTGGTGATCCACATCTTGCGCCCGTTGAGCACCCAGTCGCCGCCGGCGTCCCGCTTGGCGCGGGTGCGCATGCCGGCCGGGTCGGAGCCGTGGTCGGGCTCGGTCAGGCCGAAGCAGCCGATGACCTCCCCGGCGGCCATGCGCGGCAGCCACTGCCGCTTCTGCTCCTCGCTGCCGAAGCGGTGGACGGCGTACATGGCGAGGGAGCCCTGCACGGAGACCAGGGAGCGGATGCCAGAGTCGGCCGCCTCCAGCTCCAGGCAGGCGAGACCGTACTGGACGGCGCTCGCCCCGGCGCAGCCGTAGCCGTCGAGGGACATGCCGAGCGCGCCGATCGAGCCGAGTTCGCGCGCGAGGTCGCGGATGCCGGGCAGCTCGCCCTTCTCGTACCAGTCCGCGACGTGCGGCAGCACGCGGTCCGCGGCCCAGCCCCGCACGGTGTCCCGGACCGCCAGGTCCTCCGGTTCCAGGAGGTCGTCGATGCCGAGGGGGTCGGCGGGGTCGAACGCGGGCAACTTGGGGGACGCGGCCATGGGACACCCTCCGGGACGACAAAAACTAGCGGCGCTAGTTGCGGCTCTCGTGCCGACGTTACGATGCCGGGCTCCGCACGTCCACCATGCCCGTCCCCCAGCCGCGGCACGACCGGCGGGGCGGTACCGGTGCGCCGGTGGGAGACCTTGGGGTCACACGGAGACGCGGGACTCCACCGCGTCCCGGGGCGCGGGCACGGCCACCGCCGCCTCGTCCTCGCACTGCATCACCCGCGGCAACCGCAGCGCCATCACCGCCCCCAGCAGCAACAACCCCGCGCTCACCAGCAACGTCACGTGCAGCCCGTGCACGAACGCGTCCGCCGCGGCCCGCCGCAGCGCACCCCCGGCGGGCCCGCCGAGCTGCGCGGCGACCTCGTACGCCTCTCCCAGCGAATGCCCCGCCGCCGACGACGCCGACGACGGCACCCCCGGCACGCCGCCCGTCAGCCCGGGCGCGTACGCCGCGTTCATCACACTGCCCAGCAGGGCGATACCGATCCCGGCGCCCAGCTGGTACGAGGTCTCGCCGATCGCCGCCGCGCCCCCCGACTGCTCCTGCGGCGCCTCGCTCAGCATCGACTCGTACGCCCCGAACAGGGTCGTCTCCAGGCCGAAGCCGAGCAGGACGAAACCGGCGAGGAGCAGCGCGCCGTTGTCGGCCCGGCCCATCGCCGTCAGCAGCGCCACCGCGAAGGCCGTCAGGCAGAAGCCCGCGCAGACCATCAGCCGTGGCCCCAGGCGCCGCAGCATCCGTGCTCCCGCGAGGCCCGCCGCCATCGCCGCGAAGGTCAGCGGCAGCAGCCGCAGCCCGGTCTGGAGCGGGGACAGCCCCAGCACCAGCTGCAGATACTGGGCCGCGATCAGTTCCAGACCCACCAGTGCCAGCATCGCCAGCACGATGCACCCGACCGACGTGCTGAACGCCGGCCGCCGGAACATCGCCAGGTCCACCAGCGGATACGTACGCCGCCGCTGCCGCCGTACGAAGCCGGCCAGCAGCGCCGCGCCCACCACCAGCGGCAGCAGCGTGAGCAGGCTCGCCACCGGCTCCCCGCCGCCCAGCCGCTTCACGCCCAGGACGACGCCGAACAGCCCGCCCGCCGCCATCAGCGCGCCGGCCACGTCCCAGGGGCCGCGGCCGTCGCCCTTCGACTCGGGCAGCAGCAGCCGGCCCACCGGCAGGCTGACCAGCATCAGCGGGATGTTGACGAGGAAGACCGAACCCCACCAGAAGTGCTCGAGGAGGAAGCCGCCCAGCAGTGGCCCGACCGCCGCGCCGACCGCGGCCACGGCGCTCCAGATGCCGATGGCCAGCGCCCGCTCCCGCCGGTCGGGGAAGACCTGGCGCAGGATCGACAGCGTGGCCGGCATGATCATGGCGCCGCCGACGCCGAGCAGCGCGCGGGCCGCGATCAGCACCTGGGCGCTGTCGGCGAGGGCCGCCAGCGCGGAGGCGATGCCGAAGAGGGCGTAGCCGAGCAGGAGGACCCGTCTGCGGCCGACCCGGTCGCCCAGGGTGCCGAAGAGGATCAGCAGCGAGGCGCAGACGAGCGGGTAGACGTCGACGATCCAGAGCAGTTCGATGGCGCCGGGCCTGAGGTCCTCGGTGACGGCGGGGACCGCCACGTGCAGCACGGTCGCGTCGAGGGCGACGAGCAGCAGGCTGAGGCAGAGGACGACCAGGACCACCCAGCGGTTGGCACCGGCCCCGGCCGCCCGACGGCGCGGCGCGGCGGCGGCCGTGGTCGTCCCGGACATGTACGTACCTCCAAGATGTTCCCTCGCGTCCGGCGGGCCGTGGGGGTGGGGACTCCCCCGAGGGCTCGGCCGGAGAGGAGCGGGGGCTCCGGGCCGTGCAACGGAACGCGAGTGGTTCGTCAGGGTACGCCAGACCGTGCGTCGCACACGTGGCGGGCCTCACACATCCCCCGTCACCCGTGTGGCGTGCGCCACCGCGGTCACCGTCCCGCCCGCCCCGGCGGTCCGGCCGACGTCGCGTCCGGCAGATAATCGGGCCCGTGACCGATCTTGAAACGCGCACCTCGGGCCGTCCGGGAGCCCTGCGCCGGGCCGCCCCGGCGCTCCTCGGCTACGCGGCCGTACGCGCCCTGGGCCTGCTGGCCCTGGCCCTGTGGAGCGCCGCGCGCGACAAGAGCGCGTACACGCTGCTGACGGCCCGCTGGGACTCCCTGTGGTACACCAGGGTCGCCGACCTGGGGTACGGCTACGAGGTGCGGCTGCCGGGCGGCGACGTGCACTCCAATCTGGCGTTCTTCCCGCTGCTGCCCTGGCTGGAGCGGCTCGGCGCGGCGGTGACGCCGCTGTCGTACGCCGACGCCGGGTTCGTCGTCTCGCTGCTCGCCTCGCTCGCCGCGGCCTGGGGGATCTTCGCGGTGGCGGAGCACGTGTACGGCGCCCGCGTCGGCGGGTGCGCGGTGCTGCTGTGGGCGGTGCTGCCGGTCGGGGTCGTGCAGTCGATGGCGTACAGCGAGTCCCTGTTCACGGCGCTGGCCGCCTGGTCGCTGTACGCGGTGCTGACCGGGCGCTGGGTGACGGCCGGGACCCTGGCCGCGCTGGCCGGGCTGACCCGCCCGGTGGGGCTCGCGGTGACGGCGGCGGTCTGGGCGGCGGCGGTGGTGGCGTTCACGCGGAGCCAAAGCGGCGGCGGAGCGGACGGCGGCCACCGCCCGGCGCTCGTCCCCCGCGTCGGCGCACGGCGCCTGCTGGGCATGCTGCTCGCGCCCCTGGGAGCCGCCGGCTACGTCCTGTGGGTCGGCCACCGCACCGGCAAGGGTCCGCTCGGCTACCTCGACGTACAGGCCGGCTGGCGCAACGGCTTCGACGGGGGCGCGGCCTTCGCCCGCTTCGTCGCCGAGAAGTTCACGTCGTTCCCGGCGGCCCTGGCCGGGGTCGGACTGGTCGTCGGGGTGGCGCTGCTGCTCTGGCTGTACGTGGTGGGCGTCCGGCAGCGCCAGCCGCTCGCGCTGCTGGTGTACACGGGGATCGTCATGGCGCTCGCCCTGTGCGCGTCGAGCTACTTCGGCTCCAAACCGCGGCTGCTGCTGCCCGCCTTCCCGCTGCTGCTGCCCCTCGCCCGGGCCCTGGCCCGGGCGCGTGCCTCCAGGGCGGTGCCGGTCGTGTGCGGTGTCGCGGTGGCGTCGGCCGTGTACGGAGCGTTCTGGCTGAACGGCTCCGGCCCGCCCTGACCGGCGGACGCCGGGTGACCACCGGGACAATTCCGGGCCGGCATTCGGTGAACGAATTCGTAAGCACGATAAAACCGTCGACCGGGCAGATCAAAGGAATTGAAGTCCGCAGTCGGCCGGGATTGCGCATTACCCGGAAACAATGCGCCGCCTGAGAGGAATCCCACATCACATCGTCATCACAAAGCCGTTGATTCGTCCGGGATCACTCCTCACTCGCTGTAACGTCGATTGGGTGCGTACCGAACGGAAGCCCACCCGTCTGGACCGGGTGTTCGCGAGACTGGACCGGGAGCCGGAACGACCGGCGCTCCTGGACGTGCCGGAGATGTCCCGGCACAGGTTCGCGCTGTTCGCCGGAACCCTCGCGTTCTACCTCGCGATCGTGTGGGCCGTGGTGATCACCTCGTGGCTGGTCCGGCTCGACTGGCAGGTCATGTTCTTCCGGCCCTACCAGCAGTGGCCGGAGATCCACGCGTTCGTCGACTACTACGTGGTGCTCGGCCAGCGCGGCCCGACCGCGGTGATGGTCGCGGCCTGGCTCGGCTGGCGTTCCTGGCGGCAGCACACCCTGCGCCCGCTGCTGGCGCTCGGCGTCTCCCTGCTCCTGCTGAACGTCACGGTCGGCGCGGCCAAGTACGGCATGGGCCGGCTGGGACCGCACTACGCGACCACCATCGGCGCCAACGAGATGTGGCTCGGCGGCGATATATTTCCGAGCGGTCACACCGCGAACGCCGTCGTGACCTGGGGCATCCTCGCCTACCTGGCCTCGACGCACCGAGCCCGCCGCTGGCTGTCCGCGCTGTCCGCGGTCACCTCGCTCGGGGTCGGCATGTCCACGGTCTACCTCGGTACGCACTGGCTCAGCGACGTGCTCCTCGGCTGGGCGGCCGGGCTGCTGATCCTGCTCGCGCTTCCCTGGTGCGAACCCCTGATCACCCGGGCGGAGGCGCTGGTCCTCGGCCTGCGCGACCGCTGGTTCGCCCGCCGCGACCGCGGCAGGACGACGAAGCGGCCGGTCGGCCCGCCCGTGAGCGTCGCCCCGGCCGGCTCCGGCCGGGAGGAGGCGCCGGCCCGCGAGCCGGTCGCCGCGCCCCGTACCACCCGGGCCCCGGTGTACCTGGCTCCGGGCCCGCACACGGCCCGCTCGGACCGTACGCCGGTGACCCCGGCCGGGAGCCGCAGGCCGCCGCACCCGGACCGCCACCCGCGCGGCTCCGCCCCGGCCGGCCGCCCGCTGTCGGGCGGCTGACGGACGGCTGACGGCGGGCCCTCAGCCCTTCCAGGCCCGCGAGACGCGGCCGTCCTTCACCTCGAAGTTGAGGCGGCCCACGCGGTACTCCATGGTGATGACCGTCCCCGGTGCCAGCGAACGCACCGTGGACCAGCCCCGCTCCCGTGCCAGCCGTTCGGCCGCGTCGGACCCGAGGCCGACATAGGTGTCCGGACTGTCCTGGGGCTCGGCCGGGGGTGTGGGAATGGGTGCCATGCCGCCACGCTATGCCCTGCCCCGGGAGCGGGGAAGCCCAGACCGGTAACACGGGTCGCAGGTGCACCTACGGTCACATTTCTGTCACAGGATCATCGGGCGCGTTTTGAGGGAACTCCTTCACACGGACGGACGCTTTCGCTCGCGTATCACGGGCGGTCGAGGCGAATTTCCGCGTGTCGCGGCACTCTGTCGGATAAGCGGGCGGAAATGGCGCCGGGGACGCCTCGGCGGCGCCCCGGAAATGCGCGTCCGAACAATCCCGAACGAACGTGCGTGCATCCGTACGGAGGGTTTCACGGATCGCTTACACGGATCGAACATCGGACACGCGGCCAGATTCCTCCTCCGCGGTCACGCTTCCAGCGGAGTGACGGCGAGCGACAGGTCGTTGTCCCGGGTGTAGTACGGACCGGCCTCCGCGGGGCCGTACGGGGTCTCCACGCGGGTGCGTCGACCGGTGAGGAGGGGGTGCTTGTCGGCGATGTCGTCCAGCAGCCGCGCGAGGCGCACCGCGGGGCCCGGGGCACCGGCGGGCCGCAGCCACAGGTCCCAGTCGCCCGGCGCCAGGCCGTCGTAGGGCGCCGTGAAGGCGAACTCCGTCCCCACGGCGGTGACGTCCAGCAGGCGCGCGCCAGGGCCCTGGCCGCCCCGGTCGGCGTCCGGGCGGGCGCGCAGCTCGGCGTGGGCCCCGGGCAGGAGCCGGGTGCCGTACACCCGGCCGCGCACGGTCAGGCCGCCGCTCGCGACGCTCAGGTCCACCGCCTCGGCGTGCGGGGCGCGCAGCCAGCTGCGGACGGTGAGGTGGCCCCGCCGGGTGGCGTACGGGATGCGGACGGCGACGTGGCCGAGCAGCCCGCCGGGGGTGCGCTCGGCCAGGGAGCGCAGATCGGTGACGCCGGGCACCAGGCGTCTCGGGTCGCCGCCGGACAGGCGGGCGTAGGCGTCCCAGCGGCCCTCGGGCAGGGACACGCTGCTGGGCAGCGCGGCCCGCAGCCGCCCCTCCGCCGCCGGTGCCAGCGGCAGGCTGACGGTGTCCTCGGCGGCGTTCTCGGCGGCGTCCTCGCCGGTGCCGGTGGCATCGGCGGTGCGGCGGCGCAGGATGAGCAGGGCCGCGCCGGTGTTTCCGCGCGCGGCGACGTCGAAGGTCAGACCGCCCGCCGAGTCGCCGATGCAGTCGGCGCGCAGCGGGGCGGCCGGTGGGGCCGGCGGCGTCATGCGGTGCGGTTCCCTCCTGGATGTCCCGTCGTCCGGTTAGACCCGGAACCCCGCCTTCTGGTTGTCCGTGTCCGATTGCGATGTGGTCACGACCGGGACGTCCCTCCGGAGGCGGGCTGTTTCCAGCCACCCAGTTCATTCGCTGATTTCCTGATTTGTCGACTCCCCGACAGGCGGTCTCGACCTGCCCGTACGGCCCAACACCTGCTCACGGCTGCCGACTTGGGCCCGCAGCGGCGATCCCGGCCGACGGACGGGCGTGCGCGTCGCCTGGTTCGATTCCGTCGGCCATGGGGCGTGACTCCCGCCACCGATCCCCCGTTGTCCTTGCATGAGCCGGGGACCCGCCCGGACCACGGCCCGGGAGCCACCCGGTCCGGCCACGCATTCGCATCCCGAGGGAGCCACCCGTGCCGCGCATGCTCGACGTCGGCGACGACGTACGCGCCGAGATCGGCGACGAAGAAGCCGACCGCCTGCTCGCCGGGGAGTCCGCCCCGGGCAGCTACGACTGCACGTCCTGCCGCACCCCGGGCGACTGCGAGCAGGAGCGCACCAGCACCGTCCTGTTCATCGGGGACGAGACCGCCGTGCTCGCCTTCGCCCACGCGGGCTGTCTGCCCTCGCAGGTCGTCAAGGTCACCGAGGAGCAGCTCCAGGGGGCCGTGCGGTCCATCAGCGCCGACCAGGCCCGCTCCGAGCCCGCTCCGGCCGCTCCCCGGAAGGCCTCGCCGGAGCAGGCCGTGCTCGGGGTGACCAGCGGGCTGATCCTGATCGCCGGGGAGCTGCACCCGGCCCTCGTGGTGGAGCCCACCGCTCCCATCGCGCGGCCCGGCACGGCCGGTGCCGGTGACGACTTCCTGCCGCTGCTGATCGAGCAGGGCTTCATGCCGGTGACCGAGCTGACCACGGCGCCGGCCGTACTGCACGGCTGGTCGGTCCTGCTCGCGATGGGCCAGCTGCACGCGGTGCTCCAGCCCGGGACGAACGGCGGCGGGCCGGTGGCCTGGTGGCAGGCGCACCAGCCGCTCCAGGTCACCGAGGGCTGGCGCACGGCGGCCAACAAGCACCAGCAGGTGCTGATGTTCGCGGCGCCCGTCGGGTCGATCGGCCGGCAGCCGCGTGAGGACCTGCTGCGCGACGCGCTGGACAAGGCGGCGGCGAACGGGCAGCTGGTCGCGGCGGCGCTGCCGCTGGCGGGGACCTGAGCCCGTTCACACGGCTGCCGGACGGCCACCACCTGGGCCGCATCCCTTCCCGCGCGGGGTCGTTTGGACATACGTGTACGCATACGACGCCTTCCACCGCCACGGCGGCCCCTCGGCCACGCCGATCTACGACGCGCTCTACGCCGAGTACGTCCGGTCCTTCCGATCGCTGCCGGGCGATCGC
The DNA here is from genome assembly GCF_027947595.1 of Streptomyces lienomycini. Classification (NCBI taxonomy): domain Bacteria; kingdom Bacillati; phylum Actinomycetota; class Actinomycetes; order Kitasatosporales; family Streptomycetaceae; genus Streptomyces; species Streptomyces lienomycini. The sequence goes on from NZ_CP116257.1 coordinate 5,596,719, forward strand.
AGCGGTGAGGAGGAGCTGGGATTCACGGCCTTCAGGAGCATCCCGCGCGGCCGGGGCGCCTACAGCGCCTACAGCGCGGGGGCCCAGAGCGCCCGCGTCGGCCAGCAGTCGGTGTGGCAGCGCGTCGGCGGCCCGCACCATGCCCCGGCCGCGCTGCCACCGGCCCCGCGGTCCGGCACCTGACCGCCGGACGAGCGACGAGAGAGGGCGCCCCCGGTCGGGGGCGCCCTCTCTCGTCGCTGTGCGTTCCTACTTCTTCTTCGCGCCGCGCTTCTCGCGCACCCGCACCGAGATGTGGATCGGCGTCCCCTCGAAGGCGAACTCCTCGCGCAGCCGGCGCTCGATGAAGCGCCGGTAGCCGGCCTCGATGAAGCCGGAGGCGAAGAGCACGAACCGCGGCGGCTTGGTGCCGGCCTGGGTGCCGAAGAGGATGCGCGGCTGCTTGCCGCCCCGCACCGGGTGCGGGTGGGCGGCGACCAGCTCGCCGAGGAAGGCGTTCAGCCGGCCCGTGGGAACCCGGGTCTCCCAGCCCGCCAAGGCGGTCTCGATCGCGGGGACCAGCTTCTCCATGTGCCGGCCGGTCTGCGCCGAGACGTTGACCCTCGGCGCCCAGGCGACCTGGCCCAGCTCGGTCTCGATCTCCCGCTCCAGGTAGTAGCGGCGCTCCTCGTCGAGGGTGTCCCACTTGTTGTAGGCGACGACGATCGCGCGGCCCGCCTCGACGGCCATGGTGACGATCCGCTGGTCCTGGACCGAGATCGACTCGGAGGCGTCGATGAGGATCACGGCCACCTCCGCCTTCTCGACGGCGGCGGCGGTGCGCAGCGAGGCGTAGTAGTCGGCGCCCTGCTGGAGGTGGACGCGCTTGCGGATGCCCGCCGTGTCGACGAACTTCCAGGTGACGCCGCCCAGCTCGATCAGCTCGTCGACCGGGTCGCGGGTGGTGCCGGCCAGTTCGTTGACGACGACGCGCTCCTCGCCCGCGACCTTGTTCAGCAGCGAGGACTTGCCGACGTTGGGGCGGCCGATCAGGGCGATGCGGCGGGGGCCGCCGACGGCGGTGCCGAAGGTCTGCGCCGGGGCCTCGGGCAGGGCCTCCAGGACCCTGTCGAGCATGTCGCCGGTGCCGCGGCCGTGCAGCGCGGAGACGGGGTGCGGCTCGCCCAGGCCCAGCGCCCACAGGTAGGAGGCGTCGGCCTCGCCGCTGGGGCCGTCGACCTTGTTGGCGCACAGCACGACGGGCTTGCCGGCCTTGCGCAGCAGCCGGACGACCGCCTCGTCGGTGTCGGTGGCGCCGACCTTGGCGTCCACGACGAAGACGACGGCGTCGGCGGCCTCGATGGCGTACTCGGCCTGCGCGGCCACGGAGGCGTCGATGCCGAGGACGTCCTGCTCCCAGCCGCCGGTGTCGACGACCTTGAAGCGGCGCCCGGCCCACTCGGCCTCGTAGGTGACGCGGTCGCGGGTGACGCCGGGCTTGTCCTCGACGACGGCCTCGCGGCGGCCGATGATGCGGTTCACCAGGGTCGACTTGCCGACGTTGGGGCGGCCGACGACGGCGAGGACGGGCAGCGGGCCGTGCCCGGCCTCCTCGATCGCGCCCTCGACCTCCTCGATGTCGAAGCCCTCTTCGGCGGCCAGCTCCATGAACTGCGTGTACTCGGCGTCGCCGAGCGCCCCGTGGTCGTGCTCCCCGCCCGCGCCCTCGGAGTGGATGTGGTCGTTCATGAAGTCCGTACCTCGTTCATCGTGGTGATCGGTGGAACACCCCTGTACTGGGTGATCCACTACTCAAGTGTCACTCAGCGCCCGGTGAGGCGCCTGGCGTTTTCCAGGTGCGCGGTGAGCTGCTTCTGGATGCGTTCGGTGGCCTCGTCCAGGGCCTTGCGGGTGCGCCGTCCGCTGCCGTCGCCCGCGTCGAAGGGGTCGCCGAAGACGACGTCCACGCGGGAGCGCAGCGGAGGCAGCGCCTTTATCAACCGTCCGGGACGGTCCGTGCTTCCCAGTACGGCGACCGGGACGATCGGGGCGCCGCCGCGCACCGCGAAGTAGGCGAGCCCGGCGCGCAGCGAGGCGAAGTCGCCCTCGCCCCGGGTGCCCTCCGGGAAGATGCCGAGGACGCCGCCGTCCGCCAGCACCCCGAGGGCCTGTCCTATGGCCGTGCGGTCGGTGGAGTGGCGGTCCACCTTCAGCTGGCCGATGCCGGTGAGGAAGCGTCCGAGCGGTCCGACGAACGCCTCCTTCTTGATCAGGAAGTGTGTCGGCCGGGGCGCCACGCCCATGACCATGGGGCCGTCGATGTTGTGCGCGTGGTTGACGGCGTAGATCAGCGGGCCGGTGGCGGGCACCCGCCAGGCGCCGAGCACGCGCGGCTTCCACAGCCCGTACATCAGGCCGACGCCGATGCGCCGGCCGACCTCGGCGCCCTTCTCGGAGGGGGTGGGCGCGGCGGAGGATGCGGTCACTTGCCCGCCCGCTTCTCCTCGACGAGGGTGACGACGCACTCGATGACCTGCGCCAGGGTGAGGGCGGTGGTGTCCACCTCGACCGCGTCGCCGGCCTTGGCCAGCGGGGAGGTCTTGCGGCTGGAGTCGGCCGCGTCCCGCTTGATCAGGGCCTCGCGGGTGGCGTGGACGTCGGCGCCCTTCAGCTCGCCGCTGCGGCGGGCGGCGCGGGCCTCGGCCGAGGCGGTGAGGAAGATCTTGAGGTCGGCGTCGGGCAGCACGGTGGTGCCGATGTCGCGGCCCTCGACGACGATGCCGAGCGGTGCGGCGGCGGCGATGGAGCGCTGCAGCTCGGTGATCCGGGTGCGGATCTCCGGCACGGCGCTGACCGCGCTGACCTTGGAGGTAACCTCCTGGGTGCGGATCGGACCGGCCACGTCGACGCCGTCGACCGTGATGGTCGGGTCGGCCGGGTCGGTGCCGGAGACGATCTCGGCCTTGCCGGCCGCGGCGGCCACGGCGTGCGGGTCGTCGGTGTCGATGCCGTTGCTGACCATCCACCACGTGATCGCCCGGTACTGGGCACCGGTGTCCAGGTAGCTGAGGCCGAGCTGTGCGGCCACGGCCTTCGACGTGCTCGACTTGCCCGTGCCGGAGGGGCCGTCGATGGCGACAATCACGGCCGGGGCGGTCGGGGCGGTCGGGGCGGCGCCGTTTTCCACGGGGGGACACCTTCCTGGTGCGGTGCGGTGGGTGGTGTGCGGGACGCGAGCGCGTCCCGCACAGGGCCTGTCCGATGATTCCCGTCGTCCGCCCGGAGGGCGGGCCCGGCGGCGTCTGGTGCGTGCGATCGCAAGGCGCCGGAGCGCCCTCGTGGCGGAGCCACGCGGGCGTTTCGGCAACGCGGCGAGCGTGCGTGCCAGGCGTCGCCGGGCAGACAGGAATCATCAGACAGGCCCTAGGTTACCGGGCCGCTGGGACCCCTCCGACAGGCGTCCGGCGGCGCGCGATCACTGGCGGATCGACCAGCCCAGCTCCGTGAGGGCCGCCGTGAGGGCGGCGGCGGCCCTCGGCTCGACCATGAGCTGCACCAGGCCCGCCTGCTGCCCGGTGGCGTGCTCGATGCGTACGTCCTCGACGTTGACCCCGGCACGTCCCGCGTCCGCGAAGATGCGGGCCAGCTGGCCGGGCTGGTCGTCGATGAGGACGGCCACCGTCTCGTAGGCCCGGGGGGCCGACCCGTGCTTGCCGGGGACGCGGACCTGCCCGGCGTTGCCGCGCCGCAGCACCTCGGCGATGCCGGTGCCGCCCTCGCGGCGCTTGTCCTCGTCGGCGGACTGCAGGGCACGCAGGGCCCGTACCGTCTCCTCCAGGTCGGCGGCGACGTCGGTGAGCAGGTCGGCGACCGGCCCCGGGTTGGCGGAGAGGATGTCGATCCACATCCGGGGGTCGGAGGCGGCGATCCGGGTCACGTCGCGGATGCCCTGCCCGCACAGCCGTACGGCGGCCTCCTCGGCGTGCTCCAGGCGTGCGGCGACCATGCTGGAGACCAGGTGGGGCATGTGGGAGACGAGGGCCACGGCGCGGTCGTGGGCGTCCGCGTCCATCACGACGGGCACCGCGCGGCAGTGCGAGACCAGCTCCAGGGCGAGGTTCAGCACCTCGGTGTCGGTGTCGCGGGTCGGGGTCAGCACCCAGGGGCGGCCCTCGAAGAGGTCGGCGGTGGCGGCCAGCGGGCCGGACTTCTCGCGGCCGGACATGGGGTGCGTGCCGATGTACGCGGAGAGGTCGAGCCCGCGCGCCTCCAGCTCGCGTCGAGGGCCGCCCTTGACGCTGGCGACGTCGATGTAGCCGCGGGCGGCACCGCGGGCCATGGCGTCGGCGAGCACGTCGGCCACCAGGGCGGGCGGGGCGGCGACGACCGCGAGGTCGACCGGTCCGTCGGGGGCGTCCTCGGTGCCGGCGCCGAGCGCGGCGGCGGTGCGGGCCTGCTCGGGGTCGTGGTCGGCGAGGTGGACGGTGACACCCCGCGCGCTGAGGGCGAGGGCGGCGGAGGTGCCGATGAGGCCGGTGCCGATGACGAGTGCGGTTCTCACTGGGCGATGTCCTTGCGCAGGGCCGCGGCGGCGCCGAGGTAGACGTGGGCGATCTCGACGCGGGGCCGGTCGGACTCGATGTGGGCGAGAACACGGACGACGCGCGGCATGGCGCCCTCGACGTCCAGCTCCTGGGCGCAGATCAGCGGCACGTCGGTGATGCCCAGGCCGCGGGCCGCGGCGGCCGGGAAGTCGCTGTGCAGGTCGGGGGTGGCCGTGAACCACAGGCTGATCAGGTCGTCGACCGTCAGTCCGTTGCGCTCCAGCATGGCGGTCAGCAGGGCCGCGACCTGCTCGTCCATGTGCCCGGCCGCGTCCCGTTCCAGTTGGACGGCGCCCCGGACCGCTCGTACCGCCACGGCGATGCTCCTTGCTGACGTTGCTGACGCAGGTGTCGGTTCCTGGTCCGTCCAGCCTAGTCAGCGCGCCGCGCACCGGCCGCCGCCGCCCGTCCCCTGAGACGGCGGCGGCGGGAAATCCGGTGCGCCCGCGGGGGTGCGCCCGCGTACGCTCCCGCCATGCCTCCCGAGACGCCGCTGCCCGAGACCCTGGTGCGCGACCACACGATCTACGCCTGTGTCATGGGTTCACGCGCGTTCGGTCTGGCGACGGAGGACAGCGACACCGACCGGCGGGGCGTCTTCCTCGCCCCGACCGCCCTGTTCTGGCGCTTCGAGAAGCCGCCGACGCATGTGGAGGGCCCGGCGCCGGAGCAGTTCGGCTGGGAGCTGGAGCGCTTCTGCGAGCTGGCGCTGCGCGCGAACCCGAACATCCTGGAGTGCCTGCACTCCCCGCTCGTGGAGTCGGTGGACGACACGGGCCGCGAACTGCTCGCCCTGCGCGAGGCGTTCCTGTCCCGCCGGGCCCACGAGACGTTCACCCGCTACGCGCACGGTCAGCGCCGCAAGCTGGACGCCGACGTTCGTGCCCACGGCGCCCCGCGCTGGAAGCACGCGATGCACCTGCTGAGGCTGCTGATCTCCGCCCGCGACCTGCTGCGCACGGGCGCCCTGACGGTCGACGTCGGCGAGGCCCGCGAGTCGCTGCTCGCCGTGAAGCGCGGCGAGGTGCCCTGGCCGGAGGTGGAGGCGCGGATGACACGCCTGGCACGCGAGGGCGAGGAGGCCGCCGCGCGCAGCCCCCTGCCCGAGGAGCCGGACCGGCGCCGCGTCGAGGACTTCCTGATCCGCACCCGCCGCGCCTCAGCGCTCCAGCCGGGTCCGTACGACGAAGTCGTGCAGGGCGTCGTACGCGGACGGGGCGTCGGGGAGGGCTGAGGCGCCCTGGGCGGCGTCCAGCACGCCGTGCAGCCGCTCCACGTCGGCCCGCACGCGCGCGTGGTCCACATCGGCGTTCCCGTGCTCCCGCTCGGCCTTGGCGGCGACCAGCTCGGGCAGGTATCCCGGAGCGGCGTCGACCTGCTCGACGAGGGTCGGCAGGTGGGACTGCACCTCGCCGGAACGCATCAAGTGAACGCCGGTGAGCAGTACCCGGAAGGTGTACAGGAGCGGCTTCAGCTGGCCGGTCCTCTCGAACAGCCGCCACTGGGTCGCCGCGAACCCCCGGTAGTGGTGGGCGTGGTGGCTGGTGAGGACCCCCGGCGCGAATCCGGCCAGCTCCCGGTGCGCGTCGGTGGTGTGCACGACCAGCGGGGACAGCAGCTGCTCCAGCACGTAGCCGTTGCGGCGGAGCATCAGCCGGACGAACTTGCGCAGGTCGTGCGTGACCAGGTCCATCTCGACGCCGTCCCGGTCCCACATCCGCGACCTCGTCTCCTCCGGCTCGCGCAGCCCGACCAGGTCGGCGGCGGGCAGCAGGTGCACGCCGCGCAGGTCGACGTCGGAGTCGCGGGAGGGGAAGCCGTAGAGGTGGGCGCCGGAGACGGTGGCGAAGAGCACCGGGAAGGGCTGTTCGGCCACCACCGGAGCCAGGTCGATGTCGATGTCGAGTGCGTCGGTCACGCGCTCAAGCGTCCCAGAGCGCTCCGAGGGAGACCAGGTCGCCCCGGTACTCGATGCGGTCCGCCCACGCGGCCGGCCAGGCGTCGGCCCCCAGGTGCGCGCCCGCGAAGGCGCCCGCCAGGCAGGCGACGGAGTCGGAGTCGCCGGAGGTGCAGGCGCCGCGGCGCAGGGCGGTCAGCGGTTCGTCGACGAAGAGGAGGAAGCAGAGCAGGCCGGTCGCCATGGCCTCCTCGGCGATCCAGCCCTCGCCGGTGGCCAGGCACGGGTCGGTCTCGGGCGAGACCGTGCGGAGCGCGTCCTGGAGGCGGTCGAGTATCGCCAGGCAGTCGTCCCAGCCCCGGGCGATGAAGTGCTCGGGGCTGGGGTCCTGGGCGCGGGTCCACAGGTCGCCGAGCCAGCGCTCGTGGTAGCGGGTGCGGTTGTCGTAGGCGTAGGAGCGCAGCAGTCCCACCAGCCCGGTCGGCTCGGCTCCCTCCGCGAGCAGCCGTACGGCGTGCGCGGTGAGGTCGGAGGCGGCGAGCGCGGTGGGGTGCCCGTGGGTGAGCGCCGACTGCAGCTGGGCGGCGCCCGCGCGCTGCTCGTCGCTGAGGCCGGGGACGAGTCCGACCGGTGCGACGCGCATGTTGGCGCCGCAGCCCTTGGAGTGGATCTGGCTGGCGTCCTGCCAGGGGCGGTCCTCCCGTTCCAGGAGGTCGCAGGCGGTGAGGCAGGTGTGGCCGGGGGCCCGGTTGTTCTCCGGGGAGCGGTTCCAGGCGACGAACTCCCGCCGTACGGGTTCGGTCATCGTCTCGGGCGCCAGGACGCCCCGGTCCGTCGCGGCGCGCAGCCCCTTGCCCAGGGCCAGCGTCATCTGGGTGTCGTCGGTGACGATCGCGGGCCGGGGCAGTTCCATCTCCCGCCAGGGCCCGCACTTGGCGAGGATCGCCGGCACGTCGTTGAACTCGGTGGGGAAGCCCAGCGCGTCGCCGAGGGCGAGGCCGGTGAGCGCTCCGGTGGCGGCGCGCTTGGTGACGGTGGTCCGGGTCATGCGGGGCGTCCTTCCCGAGGGGTGCGCAGCAGGGGCGGGTGGAGGGCGCCGGCCGGGCCCGCGCGGTACAGCGCCGCGGGTTTGCCGCGCCCTCCGGTCAGGCGGGCGGCGCCCGGGACGGGCTCGACGAAGCCCGGGGCGGCGAGGACCTTGCGGCGGAAGTTGGGCCGGTCCAGGGCCGTGCCCCAGACCGTCTCGTAGACCTGCTGGAGCTCGCCGAGGGTGAACTCGGCCGGGCAGAAGGCGGTGGCCAGGCAGGTGTACTCGAGCTTGGCCCCGACGCGGTCCCGGGCGTGGGCCAGGATCCGGTCGTGGTCGAAGGCGAGGCCCCGGGCCTCGTCGTAGGGCACCCAGCGGGCCTCGGCCGCGTCGCCGCCGCCGTGCGGTGCGGGTAGGTCCGGGAGCAGCGCGGCGAAGGCCACGGACACGACCCGCATGCGGGGGTCGCGGCCGGGTTCGCTGTAGGTCCGCAGCTGCTCCAGGTGCAGCCCGGTCACGTCCGCCAGGCCCGTCTCCTCGGCCAGCTCGCGCCGGGCCGCCTCCTCCGCCGACTCCTCGGGCAGCAGGAATCCGCCGGGCAGTGCCCAGCGGCCCGCGTACGGCTCCTGTCCCCGCTCGACGAGCAGCGCGTGCAGCGCGCCCGCGCGGAGCGTGAGGACGGCGAGATCGACGGTGACGGCGAAGGGTTCGAAAGCGTACTTGTCGTAGCCGCGCACGACCGGCCACCCCCTTAATAGTCACTGCGACTATAAATGGGGGTGGCCGGTCGGCACAAGCGTTCCGCGGGCGGGGCCGCCCGGGGGCCGGTCTAGAGGTCGACCTCCGACATCAGCATCCCGACCTCCGTGTTGGACAGCCGGCGCAGCCAGCCCGACTTCTGGTCGCCCAGCGTGATCGGACCGAAGCCGGTGCGCACCAGTTGGTCGACGGGGAAGCCCGCCTCCGCCAGCATCCGGCGCACGATGTGCTTGCGGCCCTCGTGCAGGGTGACCTCGACCAGGTAGTTCTTGCCGGTCTGCTCGACGACCCGGAAGTGGTCCGCGCGCGCGTACCCGTCCTCCAGCTGGATGCCGTCCTTGAGCTGCTTGCCGAGGTCGCGCGGGATCGGGCCCACGATGTGCGCGAGGTAGGTCTTCTTCACGCCGTACCGGGGGTGGGTCAGGCGGTGGGCCAGCTCACCGTGGTTGGTGAGCAGGATGACGCCCTCGGTCTCGGTGTCGAGCCGGCCCACGTGGAAGAGGCGGGTCTCCCGGTTGGTGACGTAGTCGCCGAGGCACTGCCGGCCCTCCGGGTCCTCCATGGTGGAGACGACACCGGCGGGCTTGTTGAGCGAGAAGAACTGGTACGACTGCGTCGCCACGGTCAGGCCGTCGACCTTGACCTCGTCCTTCTCCGGGTCGACGCGGCGGCCCTGCTCCAGCACGATCTCGCCGTTGATCTCGACCCTGGCCTGCTCGATCAGCTCCTCGCAGGCACGCCGGGAGCCGTAGCCCGCGCGTGCGAGGACCTTCTGCAGCCGCTCGCCCTCCTGCTCGGCGCCCGGGAAGGTCTTGGGCAGCTTGACGTCCTTCTTGCCCGCGTACCGCTCGCGGTTGCGCTCCTCGGCCCGCGCCTCGTACTCGCGGGACGTGGCCGGGGCGCTGCGCCCGCGCTCCTGCGGCCGCTTCGGGCCGCCCTTGGCGCCGCCGCGGGCCGAGGCACCGCGGCCGGACTTGGGACCGTCCTTGGTGGCTCCGGGGCCCACGTCGTAGCGCCGCTCCTCGGGGCGGGGCTTCTTGGGACGGCCGCCCTGCTTGTCGTCGCGGTTGTTGCCGGCGCCGCGGTGGTTGCCGCGACCACCGCCGCTCCCGCCGCGGCCGCCGCTGTTGCCACCACGGCTCCCGCCGTTGTTTCCGCTGCTGTTCCTGCCGCTGCTGCTTCGCATCAAAGTTCCGTCTTGTCGTCTGCGTCCTCGGAATCCGGGGCGTCCGGATCGAACGACGGCACCGCTTCCAGCGTGTCGGCCTCGATCGCCGCGGCCTCCGGGAGGAAGGGCGCGAGCTCCGGGAGCTCGTCCAGACCGCGCAGGCCCATCCGCTCCAGGAAGTAGTTCGTCGTCACGTACAGGATCGCACCTGTTTCGGGTTCCGTGCCCGCCTCCTCGACCAGACCCCGCTGCAGGAGGGTGCGCATCACGCCGTCGCAGTTCACGCCGCGCACCGCGGAGACCCGGCCGCGGCTGACCGGCTGGCGGTAGGCGACGACGGCGAGGGTCTCCAGGGCGGCCTGGGTGAGGCGGGCGTGCTGGCCGTCCAGGACGAAGCCCTCGACGGCCGCGGCGTACTCGGGGCGGCTGTAGAAGCGCCAGCCGCCCGCGATCAGGCGCAGCTCGAAGCCGCGGCCCTGGACGGCGTACTCGTCGGCCAGCTCGCGCAGGGCGTCCGCGATCAGCCGCCGGGGCCGCCGCAGTATCTTCGCCAGGTGTTCCTCGGCCGCGGGCTCGTCGACGACCATCAGGACGGCTTCGAGCGCGGGCTTGAGGTCGAGTCCGGTGACGTCGTCCGCACCCTCCGCGGCCCCGGTGGTCTCTCCCACCTCGTTGGTGTCTTCCCTCACGCCTTCCGCTCCTCCTTCGGCGCCTCGGCCGGCCGGTCGAACTCGTCGGTCACCGCGGGCGGGGCGTCCCCGTCGCCGCCGGTCCAGCGCACCAGCAGGTCGCCGAGGGCGGTCTCCTGGTCCAGCTCGACGGCCTTCTCGCGGTACAGCTCCAGCAGGGCCAGGAAGCGGGCGACGACGGTGAGCGTGTCCTGCGTGTCCTGGACCAGCACACGGAAATCGGCCTCGCCCAGCTCCTTGAGGCGGGCGACGACGATCCCGGCCTGTTCCTGCACGCTGACCAGGGGCGCGTGGATGTGCTCGACGTACACCTGCGGCTTGGGTTTCGGCTGCATCGCCTTCACGGCGAGCTTGGCGAAGCCCTCGGGGCCGATGCTGATGACGACCTCGGGCAGCAGCTCGGCGTGGTGGGGTTCCAGGCCGACGGTGCGGGGGTAGCGGCGGGCCTCGGCCGCGAGCCGGTCGTTGAAGATCTCCGCGATCTGCTTGTACGCGCGGTACTGGAGCAGTCGCGCGAAGAGCAGGTCACGGGCCTCCAGCAGCGCCAGGTCGGCCTCGTCCTCGACCTCGGCGGCGGGCAGCAGCCGGGCCGCCTTCAGGTCGAGCAGGGTGGCCGCGACCACCAGGAACTCGGTCGTCTCGTCGAGGTCCCAGTCCTGTCCCCGCGCCCGGATGTGCGCCATGAACTCGTCGGTCACCCTGGACAGCGCGACCTCGGTGACGTCCATCCTGTGCTTGGAGATCAACTGGAGGAGCAGGTCGAACGGTCCCTCGAAGTTGGCGAGCCGCACCTTGAAGACGCCGTCGCCACCGCCGTCGCCGGTCGCATCGACGCCCGGAAGCCGCTCACTCGTCGCGCGGACGGCTTCCGCGGAGGTGGAGTCGTTCCACGCGGAGGTTCCCGAGGGCGAGGAGTCCGGCGCCTCGGACAGCGGCACCGCAGGGGCGGGTTCCGCGGCCTGTGGCGCGGCGGACGCCGACGGGTCCGCGTCGGCGGGCGGGCCCTCGGGCCCCGGCGGAGCCGCCCGCTGCCCCGGACCCCTGCCCAGCGCGCGCCGACGGCCCGCGCGGGCACCGGGGCTGGGAGCGTCGTTCGAGGTCATGGCCCCCGCAGGCTACCGCTACCGCCCGCGCAGCCGTCGTACGAGGATGCTGGCGTCCCCGCGGGTCTCCAGGTCGGCGAGGACCACGGCGACCGCCTCGCGGACGATGCGGCCGCGGTCGACGGCTAGGCCGTGCTCGCCGCGGAGCACCAGGCGGGCGTGCTCCAGGTCCATCAGCTCCTCGGCGGAGACGTACACGGTGATCTTCTCGTCGTGGCGCTCCCGCCCGCTGGGGCGGCGTGCGGCGGCTCTGCCGCGCTTGTTGCGCGGCCGGTCGGCGGCAGAACCTTCCTGCGCGCCCGTACCCGGCCCGGCGCCCTGTGCGGAGCGCTCCGCGCCCCGGCTGCGCGGCTCGCCCGCCTCCGCGTCCGCCGCGGCGTGCTCCGCGCCCTCGCCGTCACCGCCCCGCGCGGGCACCGACTGCGGTGCGTCCTCGGCGGCGGCCTGGTCGCTCTCCCCCGCCGGGGCCGGCACCCGGGCCTCGCCGCCCGCCGGTCGCCGCGGGGTGGACGCCTGGAGCGCCGTTCCCCCTGTCGTACGGAAGAGTTCGTCGGCCCCCGGCAGACTCACTCGGCGTGACACCGGGCGAGCACCTCCCTGGCGAGCTGGCGGTAGGCGGCGGCACCGACGGAGTTGGACGCGTACGTGGTGATCGGCTCACCGGCGACCGTGGTCTCCGGGAAGCGGACCGTGCGCCCGATGACCGTGTGGTAGACGTGGTCGTCGAACGCCTCGACGACCCGCGCGAGCACCTCGCGGCTGTGCACCGTGCGCGAGTCGTACATCGTGGCGAGGATGCCGTCGAGCTCCAGGTCGGGGTTGAGCCGCTCCTGGACCTTCTCGATCGTCTCGGTCAGCAGGGCCACACCGCGCAGCGCGAAGAACTCGCACTCCAGCGGCACGATCACCTTGTGCGCGGCGGTCAGCGCGTTGACCGTGAGCAGGCCGAGCGAGGGCTGGCAGTCGATCACGATGTAGTCGTAGTCGTCCAACAGCGGCTTCAGCGCCCGCTGCAGGGTGGACTCGCGCGCGACCTCGCTCACCAGCTGCACCTCGGCCGCCGACAGGTCGATGTTGCTGGGCAGCAGGTCCATGTTGGGGACCGCCGTCTTCAGCAGCACCTCGTCGGCCGCCATGCCCCGCTCCATGAGCAGGTTGTAGACGGTGAGGTCGAGCTCCATCGGGTTGACGCCGAGTCCGACCGACAGCGCGCCCTGCGGGTCGAAGTCGACGAGCAGCACCCGGCGCCCGTACTCGGCGAGCGCGGCACCCAGGTTGATGGTCGACGTGGTCTTGCCCACGCCGCCCTTCTGGTTGCACATCGCGATGATCTTGGCGGGGCCGTGATCGGTCAGCGGGCCCGGGATCGGGAAGTACGGCAGCGGGCGTCCGGTCGGGCCGATGCGCTCACGGCGCTGTCGGGCCGCGTCGGGCGCGAGCGTGGCGGCGTACTCGGGATCCGGTTCGTACTCCGCGTCCGGGTCGTAGAAGTGCCCCTCGGGCAGTTCGTCGTAGTCGGCGAAGTGGTTGCGGGGCGTGCCACTTCCGTTGCCGGCCATGGCGTTCACGTGTTGGCCATCCATACTCATGTGTGCTGTCCGAGTTGCCTGCGGACTCTGGTGGTCGGCTGCCGAGGTGCGTACAGCTACGGAGCCGACGGCCTCGAGACGCCCGGGACCGTGGGTCCGTGCCGGCATTCCTGGATGACCACCCCCGGGAGTAAATGTCGACTCATTCACAAGTCGTCTTACCTCCTTGGTGACCAGGGAACTTCTAGACAGGTCAGCGTGGCACCATGCCGACGTTCGGCGACTCTATGGCGTGTCGGCCGTCCGCAGCAACACAATCCGCCGGACCCGGCCCGATGTGTCGGCAATGAAACATCCCTCTGTCAAGGGCGTACGGCCGTCGCACAGCAGGTTTCACCGGTGCGCGAATCGGTTGAAGCGTTACGTTCGAGGCGAGTTGACCGAGTATCGCAAAGTGACCATACACACACCCGGCCGGACCTTGTCGGGCAAGGTCCGGCCGGGTGTGTGGGGTTGACGACCACTGTTGACGTATCGCCTTTTCCGGTCGCCGACTTGGTCGGGCGACTAGGCGAGCAGCGAGGCCGGGTCCACGTACTCGAGACCGTGCGCCTCGGCGACCTCCTTGTAGACGACCTTGCCGTCATGGGTGTTGAGCCCCTTGGCCAGCGCGGGGTCGCGGCGCAGCGCCTCGGCCCAGCCGCGGTCGGCCAGCTCCACGATGTACGGCAGCGTGGCGTTGGTCAGCGCGTAGGTGGAGGTGTTGGGCACCGCGCCGGGCATGTTGGCGACGCAGTAGAAGACCGAGTTGTGGACCGGGAAGGTCGGCTCGGCGTGGGTGGTCGGGTGGGAGTCCTCGAAGCAGCCGCCCTGGTCGATCGCGATGTCGACAAGGACACTCCCGGGCTTCATGCGGGACACCAGCTCGTTGGTGACCAGCTTCGGCGCCTTGGCGCCGGGGATCAGCACGGCGCCGATCACGAGGTCGGCCTCCAGGCAGGCCTTCTCCAGCTCGAAGGCGTTGGAGACGACGGTCTGGATCTTCGTGCCGAAGATCTTGTCGGCTTCCCTGAGCTTGGTGATGTCCTTGTCGAGCAGCGTGACGTGGAAGCCCAGGCCGATGGCGATCTGCGCCGCGTTCCAGCCGGAGACGCCGCCGCCGATGACGACGGCCCGGCCCGCGAGCACACCGGGGACGCCGCCGGGCAGCACGCCGCGGCCGCCGTTGGCGGCCATCAGGTGGTAGGCGCCGACCTGGGGGGCGAGGCGGCCCGCGACCTCGGACATCGGGGCCAGCAGCGGCAGCGCGCGGCTGGGCAGCTCGACCGTCTCGTAGGCGATCGCGGTGGTGCCGGACTCGATGAGCGCGTCCGTGCACTCCTTGGAGGCGGCCAGGTGCAGGTAGGTGAAGAGCGTCTGGTCCTTGCGCAGGCGGTGGTACTCCTCCGCGATCGGCTCCTTGACCTTGAGCAGCAGGTCGGCGCAGGCCCAGACCTCGTCCGCGGTGTCGAGTATCCGCGCGCCCGCGGCGACGTACTCGGTGTCGGGGATCGAGGAGCCGACACCGGCGCCGCGCTCGACGACGACCTGGTGACCGTGGCGCACCAGCTCGTGCACGCCGGCGGGGGTGATGGCCACCCGGAACTCGTTGTTCTTGACCTCGCGGGGGATGCCGACCTGCACGTGGATCACGGTCCTTGGCTCAGAGGATGGGGCTATGACAAGGCATACCCGCTCGAACGCGGGCGCACCGGGAGAAGCCGCAGGAGAATGTGCGGCAGAGCCAGTCTAATGAAGGCGTTCCCACTGTCCAGCCTTTCAAAGCATCAATCTTCAGACAGTGGGCTACGGATTTCGCAGGCATCTGCGGTCTCTTCCCTCAGCATGCGCTCGGCCGTGCTCCGCTGCAGCCCGGCCGCGGTGGGGTCGCCGAGCCGGTCGAGCGTGTCGGCGAGCCGCAGGTGGAGGGCGGCCTGGAGGCGTACGTCCTCGGCCCGGCGGGCCCATTCGACGGCCTCCTGGCAGGTGCGCAGCGACTCCTCGGGACGCCCGGCGTACTCCTGGACGCGGGCCAGCTCGGACAGGGCCCGCGCGTGCGCCGCCACGTCGCCCGACCTGCGGTGTCCGGCGAGGGCCGCGCGCCAGGACCGCACCGCCTCGCCGTAGCGGCCGGCGTAGGTGTGGGCGGTGGCGATACGGCCGTAGATCCGGGCGGCGTCGTCGCGCTCGTCCCGGGCGAGGCGCTGGGCGAGGGCCCGGCCGAACCAGTCGGCGGCCCGGTCGTAGTCCCCCAGCTCCAGGTGGGCGCCGCCCACGGATTCCATGGCGCGGCCGGTCGCGTACGGGTCGTTCGCCTCGCGTCCGGCGTCCAGCGCGGCCCGGTAGCGCACCAGGGCCTCGGCGGTGCGGCCGGTACGGGCGTCCAGGTCGGCCAGGTTCAGCAGGGCCGCGGCCTTCTCCCGGGGCAGCTCGCGGCGCTCGGCGACGTCGAGGACGAGGCGGTGGACGCCGTAGAGGTCGGGGGCGGCGGCCCGGGTGCCGAAATGGGCCACCATGGCGCGCACCAGCTGGGACATGAGCCTGCGGGCGAGGGTGTCCAGCTCCCCGTCGGCGACCGCGAGGCGGGCCGAGGCCAGCAGCGCGGGACGCCGGGCGCGCAGCCAGTCGGCGGCGGCCCGGGGGTGGGGGAAGCGCAGGTCGCGCGGTGTGCCGAGGAGCTTCTCCCGGGCCTGCGGATTGTCGGTCTCGGTGACCGCACGGCAGGACTGGAGCAGCCGTACCGTCCGTTCCAGCATGCGGGCGCGGGCCAGCTGCAGCTCGGCCGGCCGGTCGTGCTTGCGGGCGAGGCGCCTGAGCGGGTCGTGCAGGCACCCGGGGACCTCGTACGCGGGCAGCGGCGAGTCGACGACGCGCAGCAGACCGAGGGCGACGAAGTCGTCGAGGGTGGTGCGGGCGCCGCCGACCG
The DNA here is from genome assembly GCF_027947595.1 of Streptomyces lienomycini. Classification (NCBI taxonomy): domain Bacteria; kingdom Bacillati; phylum Actinomycetota; class Actinomycetes; order Kitasatosporales; family Streptomycetaceae; genus Streptomyces; species Streptomyces lienomycini. Next base: position 5,612,439 of record NZ_CP116257.1, read on the forward strand.
AGCAGCCGGCGAGCGCGGAGGCGGTGTGCGGGTCGACCAGGCCCGCCGGGGCCAGGGAGAGCAGCCGCAGCATCCGGGCGGCGGCCGCGGGCAGGGACGCGTAGACGAGGCGGAAGACGCGGCCGAGGGCGCCCCCCTCGTCGCTCTCCGCGTGCACGTGCTTGGCGAGGTCGGCGACGGCCGCCTGGGGGCGGGCCGCGAGCCAGCCGCCGGCCAGGGTCAGCGCGGCGGGATGGGCCTGGCACAGCTCGACCAGTTGTTCGGCGGCCCGGGGGTCGACGGTGATGCGGACCGAGCCGGTGCAGCGGGACAGCAGTTCCACGGCCGACTTGGTGTCGAGGCCGCCCAGCGTGCACGGGCGGACGTCCGCGATGCCGGTCAGCGGGCCCTCGGCCACGGCGACGGCGAGGCAGTCCGGGGTGTCCGGCAGCAGGGCGTCGACCTGCTCGGCGTCGGCGGCGTCGTCGAGCAGGAGCAGGACCCTGCGTCCGGCGAGTGCGGTGCGCAGGGCCTCGGTGAGGTCGTCCTCGTCGGCCCCGGGCGGTGCGGAGTGGTCCAGCTCGGTGAGCAGGCCCCTGGCCAGGCGTTCGACGGGGACGCGGGTGCCGTCCGGTTCGCTCAGCCGGGCCCGCAGCACACCGTCGGGGTAGTCGTCCGCGACCCGGGCGGCCAGTTCCTCGGCGAGCGCGGTGCGTCCCGAGCCGGGCCGGCCCGCGATGAGCAGGACGCGCGCGCGGGGGGCCTTGCGGCCGGAGAGGGTGTCGAGGCCCGCGCGTTCGATGTCGGCGCGCAGCTCCTTCAGCTCCCGAGTGCGGCCCAGGAACCGACGCTCCTCAGCAGGGTCGTCCGACAGCCGGACGCCGTCCGTGTCCACCGCCTGATCCGTCACGGGCCACACTCCCGATCCCACCGCACCGGCGCCCGCCGGAACCCCGGTTCGGGCGTTTCCCGAGCCTAGTTCACGCTCTGCGACGTTCCCGGCGGAGCGCGGCGGGCACATCCCCCGATCGGATCAGCCGATGGTCACATCGGTGGGGGTCCGGCGGCCGCCCGGGCCTCTCGGCCCCGGGGGCGGGGGCGGTCCTCAGGCCTCGAAGGGCCGGGCCGGCCACGGCGCCTGGGCCGGGCGGAGCGCGTCGAACCCGTCGCCCCGCTCCGCCGCGACCAGCGCGAGCACGCCCACGACCAGGCAGTTGTTGTGCAGGTCCCCGGCGAGCACACCGCGGACCAGGTCCGCGACGGGCACCCGGGCCAGCTCCATGTCGGCCTCTTCGTCCTCGACCTCGAAGCGCTCGCCGGCGGCCTCGGACAGGTCCCGGGCGAGGAAGATCCGTACGGCTTCGTCGCAGCCGCCGGGGGTGGTGTAGACGTCGGTCAGCACCCGCCAGTCCTCGGCCTTGACGTGGGCCTCCTCGTACAGCTCGCGCTGGGCGGCGTGCAGCGGGTTCTCGCCGGGGACGTCGAGCAGCCCGGCCGGGATCTCCCAGAGCTTCTCGCGCACGGGGTGCCGGTACTGCCTGATGACCAGCACCCGGCCCTCGCCGTCCAGGGCGAGGACGGCCACCGAGCCGGGGTGGACCTGGTAGTCGCGGGAGGCCACGGAGCCGTCGGGCATGACCACGTCGTCCGTGCGGATCGAGGTCTTCTTGCCCCGGAAGGGCGTCCGGGTGCTCCGGACCTCCCACTCCTCGGGGGTGTCCTTGATCGTGCTGCCCGTCATCCCTGACCTGCCCTTCCAGACGTACGCGAAAAGCCGGGGCCCGCGCCGTCGACGCGCGTGCCCCGGCCACCGTACAACCGGTGTGCTACTTCGACGTCTTCCGCTCGACCGCCGCCTTGACCAGGCCCGCGAAGAGCGGGTGCGGGCGGGTCGGGCGCGAGCGCAGCTCCGGGTGGGCCTGGGTGGCGACCAGGTAGGGGTGGACGTCGCGCGGGTACTCGACGTACTCGACGAGCTTGCCGTCCGGGGAGGTGCCCGAAAAGACGATGCCGGCCTTCTTCTCCAGCTCCGCGCGGTAGGCGTTGTTCACCTCGTAGCGGTGGCGGTGCCGCTCCTCCACGTACTCCTTGCCGTCGTAGACCTCGCGCACGATGGAGCCCTCGGCCAGCTTCGCCGGGTACATGCCGAGCCGCATGGTGCCGCCCATGTCGCCCTCGCCGGCCACGATGTCCAGCTGCTCGGCCATGGTGGAGACGACCGGGTGGGCGGTGGCCGGGTCGAACTCGGTGGAGTTGGCGTCCGCGACGCCGGCCAGGTTGCGGGCGGCCTCGACCACGATGCACTGCAGGCCCAGGCAGAGGCCGAGCAGCGGGATCCTGTTCTCGCGGGCGTACTTGATGGCGCCGACCTTGCCGGTCACACCGCGCTCGCCGAAGCCGCCCGGGATGCAGATCGCGTCGACGTCGCCGAGCTGCGCCTTGGCACCGGCCGGGGTCTTGCAGTCGTCGGACGTGACCCACTTGATCTTGACGCGGGCCCGGTTGGCGAAACCGCCGGCGCGCAGTGCCTCGGTGACCGAGAGATAGGCGTCGGGCAGGTCGATGTACTTGCCGACCAGGGCCATGACGATCTCGTGCTCGGGCTTGTGGACGCGGTCGAGCAGGTCGTCCCAGGTCGTCCAGTCCACGTCGCGGAACGGCAGGTCCAGCTTGCGGACGACGTAGGCGTCCAGGCCCTCGGTGTGGATGACCTTCGGGATGTCGTAGATCGACCGGGCGTCGGGGCAGGCCACGACCGCGTCCTCGTCGACGTCGCACATCAGGGAGATCTTCCGCTTGATCGCGGTCGGGACCTCCCGGTCGCAGCGCAGGACGATCGCGTCCGGCTGGATACCGATGTTGCGCAGGGCGGCGACGCTGTGCTGGGTCGGCTTGGTCTTCAGCTCGCCCGAGGGGCCGATGTAGGGCAGCAGCGAGATGTGGACCACGAAGACGTTGTCCCGGCCGACCTCGTGGCGGACCTGGCGGACGGTCTCCAGGAACGGCAGGGACTCGATGTCGCCGACGGTGCCGCCGACCTCGGTGATCACGACGTCGACCTCGTCCGTCGCCATGCGGCGGATGCGGTGCTTGATCTCGTTGGTGATGTGCGGGATGACCTGCACGGTGTCGCCCAGGTACTCGCCGCGCCGCTCCTTGGCGATCACGGCCGAGTACACCTGTCCTGTAGTGACATTGGCGGTGCCGTCCAAGTCACGGTCCAGGAAGCGCTCGTAGTGTCCGATGTCCAGGTCGGTCTCGGCACCGTCGTTGGTGACGAAGACCTCACCGTGCTGAAAGGGGTTCATCGTGCCGGGGTCGACGTTGAGGTACGGGTCGAGCTTCTGCATCACGACGCGAAGACCCCGGGCCTTGAGCAGCATGCCGAGGCTGGAGGCGGTCAGCCCCTTGCCGAGCGAGGAGGCGACACCCCCGGTGACGAAGATGTGCTTGGTCGTCGAGGATTTGGGCGGCATGGCCAAGACGGGGCTCCCGTGGTCGCGGTCTGGGGGTGCGGTGCGTCCGTCCTCCGGCCCGGTCTCCCGGGGTGTCGTCGGCGGCGCCGTCGCTGCGGTTCCGGGGTTCTTCTCCCACCGGTCCACGGGCTACCAGCGTAACAGCGCCTCGGGGCGGCGGCTTCCGGCCACCCTCCGCGCACGTCCGGACACGCAGGCGGGAACATCACCGTTTCCTCACCCGGCGGTCACCCGTTCGGCGGACCCGGCTTGCCCGGAGCGGCACACAGATCATCTACGTGCGTCGTATCCTGCTCGGACGTTCGCTGCCGAGTCCGCCCGGCGACGCGGCACCACCCCTCGCCCGTCAGCACCGGAACAACGAGAGCTCGTCAGTTCGTTGAGCAACAGTTGTCGTTTGCGGCACCGCGTTTGGCTTCACGGTCGGACGGCTGCTTTGCTTCATGACTCAACGACGCATGACACACATCGCACGACACACACCGCACGACCCACATCCCTGACACACACCCCTGACCTCACCCTTGACCGCACCAGCGACCGCCCCCATGCGGGGTGACGTGGCCGTTCGACTGGAGTTGCACGTGGCCGGGCGCATCGAAGACTACGCACTCATCGGAGACATGCAGACCGCTGCCCTGGTCTGCCGGGACGGCACAGTCGACTGGCTGTGCCTGCCCCGCTTCGACTCGCATGCCATCTTCGCCGGTCTGCTGGGCACCGGGGAACACGGCTTCTGGCGGATGGGCCCCGCCTACGCCCCCGGCGCCGAACCGCCCACCGCGGCCCGGCGCGGCTACCGCGGCGACTCGCTGATCCTGGAGTCCGAGTGGGACACCCCGCGCGGCACGGTCCGGGTGACCGATTTCATGCCGCCGCGCGACGGCGCCCCGCAGCTGATCCGGATCGTGGAGGGCGTCACGGGGCGGGTGCCGATGCGCTCGGAGCTGCGGATGCGGTTCAGCTACGGCCGGGTGGTCCCCTGGGTGCACAAGCACGAGGGCCGCACGGTGGCCGTCGCGGGCCCGGACTCCGTGTGGTTCGACACGGAGGCGGAGACCTACGGCAAGGCGCTGACCACGTACGCGGACTTCACGGTGGCGCCGGGTGACCGGATCGCGTTCACCATCTCGTGGGAGCCCTCGCACAAGGAGCCGCCCGCGCTGCCCGAGCCCGAGCAGTCGCTGGTGGCCACCGAGGACTTCTGGCGCGACTGGGTCGAGCACTGTACGTACCACGGTCCCTACCGGGAGGCCGTGGTCCGCTCCCTGATCACGCTGAAGGCCCTGACGTACGCCCCCACCGGCGGCATCGTGGCCGCGCCCACCACCTCCCTGCCGGAGGACATCGGCGGGGTCCGCAACTGGGACTACCGCTACACCTGGCTGCGCGACGCCGCGATCACCCTGTCCTCGCTGCTGCGCACCGGCTACCGCGAGGAGGCCAGGGCCTGGCGCGAGTGGCTGCTGCGCGCGGTCGCCGGCGATCCCGAGAACCTGCAGATCATGTACGGCATCGCGGGTGAGCGCGAGCTGGGCGAGGCGGAGCTGGACTGGCTGCCGGGCTACGAGAACTCCACCCCGGTCCGGGTCGGCAACGGCGCGGCGCACCAGCTCCAGCTGGACGTCTACGGCGAGGTGACCGAGGCCCTGCACCTGGGCCACATGACGGGCCTGGCCCGCAACGACTACGCCTCGGTCCTCCAGCTCAAGCTGATCCGCTACCTGGAGGACCACTGGAACGAGCCGGACGAGGGCATCTGGGAGGTGCGCGGTCCGCGCCGCCACTTCGTGCACTCCAAGGTGATGGCCTGGGTCGCCGTCGACCGCACCATCAAGCTGATCGAGTCCGGCGACGCCGACGGTCCGCTGGAGCGCTGGAAGCAGCTGCGGGACGACATCCACCGCGACGTGTGCGAGAAGGGCTACGACAAGGAACGCAACACGTTCACGCAGTCCTACGGCTCCCAGGAGCTGGACGCCTCGCTGCTGCTGATCCCGCAGATGGGCTTCCTGCCGCCCGACGACAAGCGGGTCATCGGCACCATCGAGGCCATCCAGCGCGAGCTGTCCACGTCGGACGGCTTCATCCTGCGCTACCCCACGGACGGCAAGGACGAGGGCGTCGACGGCCTCCCCGGCGACGAGGGCGCCTTCCTGGCCTGCTCGTTCTGGATGGCCGACGACCTGGCGATGATCGGCCGGGTGGACGAGGCCCGCAAGCTCTTCGAGAAGCTGCTGTCCCTGCGCAACGACCTCGGTCTCCTGGCCGAGGAGTGGGACCCCCACCTGAAGCGCCAGGTCGGCAACTTCCCGCAGGCCTTCAGCCACGTGCCGCTGATCGACACGGCTCTCCGGCTGACGGCGAGCGGGGCGTACGGGGGCTGAGCCGCCGCGCCGACGGGCCGGACCTGCACCGGTGCGGCCCGTCGGCGCTCCCGGTGTGCGCCGGGCCGGCTCAGCCGGCCAGCGCCGTCAGGGTCCGTTCCCCGCCCGGGTCCCCGGCCGTCGCCGGTACCAGCGCGATCTCGTCCAGGCCCGCTTCGGCGTAGGCGTCCATCCGGGCCCGCACGGTGTCGAGGTCGCCGACCAGGCCCACGGTGGTCGCCGCCTCCCGGGGCAGCGCCCGCAGCAGGGTGTCCGGGTCGGCACCGGCGCGGGCCCGCGCGACCGCCTCGCCGAAGCCGGCCTCCTCGAACATCTCGCGGTAGCCGGGCACCGTCAGATAGCCCACGACGCCGCGCATGACCTGGGTGAGCGAGGCGGGGTCGGGGTCCACGGCGGCCGGCACCCACGCGGCCAGCGTCGGCGGCGTCCGCCCGGCCTCCGCGGCCGCGGCGAGCAGCTTGGCGCGCAGGGCGCCGACCTGTGCGGGCGAGACCACGTCGAGGAGCATGCGGTCGGCGTACCGGGCGGCGACGGAGATCGCGCGGTCGCCGAAGGCCGCCACGGTGAGCGGGCCGCCCGGCGGCCGATGGCGGCGGGGAAGGCGCTGCCGGGCACGACGGGCTCGCCCGGCGCCCCGTGGAGCAGGCCCCGCAGCGCCGCGGCGGTCTCCTCCAGCACGGCCGCGGGCCGCTCCCGCAGCCGGCCGTGGACGCCCTCGACGACGCGTTTGCTGGACGTGCCCAGCGCCACCCCGACCGGGCGTCCGGTGACGGCGGCCACCGAGGCGGCGCCCCGGGCGATGCCGTGCGGGTCGCGGACCGAGACGGCGACCGGTCCGGCGGTGAGCGCGATCCGGCGCGTGTCGGCCCCGACGGCGGCGGCCAGCACGAACGCGTCCCAGGTCGGTCCCTCCCCCAACCACACCTCGGGGTAGCCCAGCCGGTCTGCCTGGTGCGCCACCCGCAACGGCTCGTGGAGGGAGCTGTCGTCCTCGCGTGCGGCGGCCACGACGGTGATGTCCATGTCCTGTGCCCTACCCACCCGGTGCTCCGCGACCCGTGGATGTCCCGGGTGCGGCCGCGCCGGGTAGCGTCCGGCCCATGGACAGCGGCACGCACAGCGGATTCGACACCCGGGGCGCCGGAATCACCGTGCGGCGGGCACTGGAGCTGCCCGGGCTGCGCAGCGGTCTGCCGGAGATCCTCGCGGGCGCCGACCGCCTGCACCGCACGGTGCGCTGGGTGCACGCCGGTGAGGTGCCCCACATCGCCTCGCTCCTCAAGGGCGGCGAGCTGCTCCTGACCACGGGCTACGGCCTGGGCACGCGCCCCGCCGAGCAGCGGGCGTTCGTGCGCACGCTGGCCGAGCGCGGCATCGCGGCCCTCGTCGTGGAGCTGGGGCCGCGCTTCGCCCGGCTGCCGGCGGCGCTGGTCGACACGGCCCACGCGGCCGGGCTGCCGCTGGTGCAACTGCACCGCGAGGTGCCGTTCGTGGCGGTCACCGAGGAGATCCACACCGAGATCGTCAACGGCCACTACGCGCTGCTCCAGCGGGCCGAGGAGGTGCACCGGCGCTGCACCGAGGCCCTGCTGGGCGGCGGCGGCGTCCCGCAGGTGCTGGGCGTCCTGGCCGACTCCGCCGACAACCCGGTCTTCCTGGAGACCCCCGACGGCCGCCTGCTGTACGCCGCCGGGTCGGGGCCCGAGGGCGCCGACCCGCTCCAGGTGTGGGAGGGGCTGCGCGGCCCGCACAAGGAGGCGCCGCCCCCGGTGGGCTCGGTCCTCGTGGACGTGCCCGGCGGGGGGCCCGGCACCGGGTCGGTGCGGGCCCGCCTCGTGCTGCTGCCGGTACGGTCCCCGCTGGCGCCGGTGCACCGGATGGCGGCGGAGCGGGCGGCCGGCATCCTCGCCGTGGTGCTGATGCAGGCACGGCAGGAGGACGAGCTGGCGGCGCGCGGGCGGGGCGACTTCCTCACCGACCTGGCGGAGGGCCGGATCACGGCGGAGGACGCCCCGGCCCAGGCACGCGTCCTGGGCTTCAAGCCGGGCTCGGGCCCGCTCCTCCCGGTGGTGATGCGGCTCGGCGACGCCCTGTCCCCGGCGGGCGGCGCCTCGGCGGTGCTGGCGCGCGCGGTCGCCGAGGAACTGGCGTCGGTGGGGGTGCCCGTGCTGCTGGGCGTACGGCCGGTGGAGGGCCGCGTCCCGCTGCTGCTGGGGCTGCGCACGGAGTCGGAGCGGGCGGCGGTCGCCGACCGGGTCGCGGCGGCGCTGCGGGCGGGTGTGGAGCGGGCCGGGTTGCGGCGGCCGGGGGCCGGGACGCGGTCGTGGTCGTCGGGGTGTCCGGCGGCTGGGCGGCGGCGTCGGCGGGCCTCAGGCACGCGGCGGAGACGGCCACCGCGGCGCAGGGCCTCACCGACCGGCCCTGGTACGACGCCCGGCGCCTGGACATCGACCTGCTGCTGTGGCGGCTGCGGGACCACTCCGACCTCGCGGCGTTCGTGGACCGGGCGATCGGCCCGCTGCTCGACCACGACGACCGTTCGAAGCCGCCGCTGCTGCCCACCCTCCAGACGTATCTGGCCCACGCCGGACGCAAGGCGGAGACGGCCCGCGAACTCCACCTCAACCGGCAGACGCTCTACAACCGGCTCGCGCGGATCGGTGAGTTGCTGGGCACGGACCTCGACGACCCGCAGACCGTACTGGCGTTGAGCCTGGCCCTGCGCGCCCGCCGGCACGTCGCCTAGGGAGTCTCGTCCGGAGGGTGCCGGGCTCGCCCGGAGGCGTGTGCCTAGAGCAACGGCGTGGGCTGCGTCAGCTCGTCGTAGACGGCGAGCACCTGGGCGACGGTCTCGTCCTCGGTCGGCCAGGTGGCCGCCTGCCGTACGCCCCGCTCCCGCAGCTCGTCCCGCCGTGCCGGGTCGTCGAGCAGGCGGACGACGGCGTCGGCGAGCGCTGCCGCGTCCCCGGGAGGCACCAGTTCGGCGGCGTCGCCGACCAGTTCGGGGATGCCTCCCACCACGGCGGCGACGAGGGGCACGCGCGCGTGGAGCGCCTCCTGGGCGAGCACGGAACGCCCCGCCCCGCGTCGGCTCGGCAGCAGGGCGAGGTCGGCCGCCGCCAGCAGTTCGGGAACGTCGTCGCGGCTGCCGAGGAGCACCACCGGCAGTCCCTCGGTCTCGATCCGCCCCTGCAACTCCCCGCGCAGCGGCCCCTCCCCGGCGACGACGACCAGCGGCGCGTTGTCGAGGCGGCGCCACACGCGCGCGGCGTCGAGCAGGACGTCGTACCCGCGGTGCCGCTCCAGGGAGCCGACGGCGACCAGCAGCGGGCGGTCGACGGCCCCGAGTTCGGCGCGGATCTTGGGGTGCGGCAGGTCGGGGTCCTCGGGTCCGGCGGGGCGGCCCGGCCGGGCGGGGAGCGCGACGGGGCCGAGCCGGGCGTCCCGCGCGCCCGCGCGCCGCGCCCCGTCGACCAGCTCCGAGGTGGCGCCGAGCACCACGGTGGCGGCCTTCATCACCCGTCGCTCCAGCACGCGCAGCAGTTGGGCGCGGGCGCCCTCGGCGTGCGCCCGGTCGTGCCAGGTGACGACGAGGGGGGTGCGCACGCGCCGCCCGCCGAGGGCCAGGGCGGCCCGGAAGGAGGCGTGCAGTCCGTGCGCGTGCACCAGGTCGGCGTCCGCGCACACCGTCCGCAGCGCGGCCACCGAGACGGGGTCGCTGCTGCGCGGCACGTGCACGTGGTCGGCGCCCGCGCCCGTGAAGTCGTAGGTGCACTCCGCATCGGAGGGGGCGCACACCGTCACTTTCACGCCCCGTGCGACGAGGCCCGCGGCCAGTGACCGCACGTGCGCGCTGCTGCCGGCGTTGCCGCCGCCCAGCACCTGCACGGTGCGCAGGGGTGACTGGCCGTGCGGTGAGTGGCTGCTCACGGGGGTCACCTGGCCGGGGCTCCTGGTTCGGCGGGGGACGGTCTCGGGGAACGTGCGGAAGGACGGTGCGGACGGGGCGTGCCGCGCGGTTTCCGGTGCGTCACTCCGTCAAGGATGCCAGGCCGCACGGGTGTTCCGGGAACGACGAGCACCGCCGTCCGACGACCGACGGGGCAACGACACGGAACCGCCTCACCCGTCCGAGTGAACGTGGCGTGGCCCCGGCCCGTCCGGAGCGTACGTCCGGGAGGCCACCGAGGTACCCCGCGAAGGCACCGGGGTACCGGCGTACCGTACCGGCGTTCCTACTGGTCCGCCCGGGCCGTCTCCAGCAGTTCCTCCGCGTGGGCGCGGGCCGTCTCCGAGTCCTCCTGGCCGGCGAGCATCCGGGACAGTTCCCGGACGCGCTCCTCGCCCTCGAGGACCTTCACGCCGGAGCGGGTCACGGAGCCGTCGTTCGTCTTCTCCACCAGCAGTTGCCGGTCGGCGAACGCGGCCACCTGCGGCAGATGTGTGACGACCACGACCTGTGCCTTCTTCGCCAGCCGCGCGAGCCGCCGGCCGATCTCCACCGCCGCCTTGCCGCCGACCCCGGCGTCGACCTCGTCGAAGAGGTACGTCGGCACCGGGTCGGTGCCCGCGAAGACGACCTCCACGGCCAGCATCACGCGCGACAGCTCACCGCCGGACGCGCCCTTGGCGATCGGCCGCGGCGGCGCCCCGGGGTGCGGGGCGAGCAGCAGCTCGACCTCGTCGGCACCCGACGGCCCGTACGCCACCGTGCGCCCGCCGACCTCCACGCCCCGCTCGTCCTCGGTCTGCCGGATCTCGAACGACACGCGCGCGTGGGGCATGGCGAGCGACGCCAGCTCGGCGGTCACCGCGGCGGCGAACCGCTCGGCGGCCTCGGTGCGCGCGTCGGTCAGCGCCTGGGCGAGACCGCCCAGTTCCGCCCGCAGCGCGTCCCGCTCGGCGGTCAGCTCGCCGATCCGCTCGTCGTCGCCGTCCAGCTCGGTCAGCCGCGCGGCGCTCTGCTCGGCCCAGCCCAGCACGGCGGCGATGTCCTCGCCGTACTTCCGGGTCAGCGCGGTGAGCGCGGCCCGCCGCTCCTCCACCGCCGCCAGCCGCAGCGGGTCGGCGTCCAGGTCGTCGGCGTACCCGGCCAGTTCCCCGGCCACGTCCCGCAGCAGGATGCCGACCTCGCCGATCCGCTCGGCGAGCGCGGCCAGCGCCGGGTCGTGCGACCGGACGGCGTCCAGGGCACGCTGCGCGCCCGCGACGAGCGTCGCACCGTCGACGCCCTCGGGGTCCTCGGGGTTGCCGGCGAGGGCGGCGTGGGCGGCCGTGGCGGCCGACGCGAGCGCCTCGGCGTGGCCCAGCCGCTCCGCCTCCTCCGCCAGCTCCACGTCCTCGCCCGCGCGCGGCTCGACCGCGGCGACCTCGTCGAGGCCGTAGCGCAGCAGGTCGGCCTCCTGAGCGCGTTCCCTCGCGCGCGTGGTGATCTCGTCCAGCTCCGTGGCGACGGCCCGCAGCCGCCGGTAGGCCTCGGCGTACTTGGCGAGCGGTCCGGCGACCGCGTCGCCCGCGTACCGGTCGAGCGCCTGCCGCTGCCGGGACAGCTTGAGCAGCCCCTGCTGGTCGGTCTGCCCGTGCACGGCCACCAGCTCGTCGGCCAGCTCGGCGAGCATCCCCACCGGCACCGACCGCCCGCCCAGATGCGCGCGCGAGCGCCCCTCCGCGGAAACGGTACGGCTGATCAGCAGCGCCCCGTCGTCCAGCTCGGCCCCGGCCTCCTCGGCCCGGACGGCGACGGCGGCGTTCCCGGGCACGGCGATGCGCCCCTCGACGACCGCGTTCTTCGCCCCGATCCGCACGAGCGCCGCGTCCGCGCGTCCGCCCAGCAGCAGTCCCAGGCTCGTGACCACCATGGTCTTGCCGGCACCCGTCTCACCGGTGACAGCGGTGAACCCGGGCGACAGCTCGACAACGGCGTCGTCGATGACACCGAGCGACCGTATCCGCATCTCCTCAAGCACGGACACGACCATACGAGGTCGAGGGCGGAAAGCGCACACAGGCCACCCTTGTCACGCCGGGCAAGCGCATGCCGCCAGGGGCGCGGGACTGCGCTGGCAGCGGCTGCGCCGCGGGGCGCGACCAGCCACAACGCACCCGCACCCCGCAACGCACCGGAACCACCCCTTCGAGGAGCGCGGGGAGCACACACAGCCCGCCTGCCACACCGGCGAGGCGCAACCCCCAGGGGCGCGGGACTGTGCTGACAGCGGCTGCGCCGCAGGGCGCGACCAGCCCTGTACGGCCCGCGGCCGGGGCACAGCAAGAACCACCCCTTCGAGTCCGCTAGTGCGGCGCCCCGCGCCATCCGGAAACAGGCAACGCGAACTTCGCCACCAGCCGGTCCGTGAACGAGGCGTGATGCAGCCGGGCCAACCGCACCGGCACCGCCCCCCGCCGCACCTCCACCCGCGCCCCCGGCGGCAGCTCCACCGTCCGCCGCCCGTCGCACCACAGCACCCCCGGAGGGACGTGCGGCAGCACCTCCACCGCGAGCACCGAGTCCGGCGACGTCACCAGCGGCTTCGCGAACAGCGCGTGCGCGCTGATCGGCACCATCAGCAGCGCCTCCACCTCGGGCCACACCACGGGGCCCCCGGCCGAGAAGGCGTACGCGGTCGACCCGGTCGGCGTGGACAGCACGATGCCGTCGCAGCCGAACCCCGTCACCGGCCGCCCGTCGATCTCCAGGACGACTTCGAGCAGTTTCTCGGCGCCCGCCTTCTGCACGGCCGCCTCGTTCAGCGCCCAGTCGGTGTGCACGATGTCGCCGTTGCGGTGCACGACGACGTCGACGGTCATCCGCTCCTCGACCTCGTAGGCCCGGCTGACCACCCGGTCGACGACCTTGTCGAGGTCGTCGCGTTCGGCCTCCGCGAGGAACCCGACCCGCCCGAGGTTGACGCCGAGCATCGGCACCCCGGACGCGCGGGCGAACTCGGCGCCGCGCAGCAGCGTGCCGTCGCCGCCCAGCACGATGAGCAGCTCGCACCCGTCCAGGCACTGCGGGGTGGCCTCGCCGACCAGCTCCACCTCACCGGGCAGCGGCAGATCGCGTGCCTCGGCCTCCAGGACCCGTACGCCGATCCCGGCCCGCAGCAGCCCGCCCACCACCAGCTCCGCGCTGCGGATGGCGGCGGGACGCCCGGTGTGGGCGAGCAGGAAAACGGTTCGCGCTCGGTTCTGTGTCAACTCGGCCCCTCCGCCACTGCACGGTCAACATCGGCCGGGTCCAGTTCACCGGCGCCGGCCCGCAGCCACAGAAAATACTCGACGTTCCCGGAGGGACCCGGCAGCGGACTGGCGGTGACCCCCTTCACGCCGAGCCCCAGCTCCCAGGCCCGCCGCGCGACTCCTCGCACGGCCTCGGCCCGCAACTGCGCACTGCGTACCACTCCGCCGCTGCCGAGCCGCTCCTTGCCCACCTCGAACTGCGGCTTCACCATCATCACCAGGTCGGCGTCCGGCCGGGTGCACCGCACGAGAGCTGGCAGTACCAGCCCGAGCGGGATGAAGGACAGATCCCCCACCACCAGGTCCACGGCCTCCCCGTCGATCGCCTCCGGCGTCAACTCGCGTACGTTCGTACGGTCCTTGACGGTGACGCGTTCATCCTGCCGCAGACTCCACGCGAGTTGTCCGTATCCGACGTCGACGGCGACGACGTGCGCGGCGCCCGCCCGCAGCAGGACGTCGGTGAAGCCGCCGGTGGAGGCCCCGGCGTCCAGCGCCCGCCGGCCCTCGACGACGAGTCCCTCCGGGACGAAGGCCGCGAAGGCGCCGGCGAGCTTGTGGCCGCCGCGCGAGACGTAGTCGGGATCGTCGTCGTCGGCGGTCACCACGATCGCGGCGGCGGTCTCGACCTGCGTGGCGGGTTTGGTCGCGACGGTCTTGCCGACGGCGACCCGCCCGGCGGCGATCAGCTGGCTCGCGTGCTCGCGCGAACGCGCCAGCTTGCGGCGGACCAGCTCCGCGTCGAGACGGCGGCGTGCGACTCCTGCCACGTTCGGTTCAGCTCCTGTGGTCGTACGGTGATGACGGCGACGGGGGCGCCGGGGGTCCCGGGCGGGCGTCGAGCGCGGTCAGCGCGTCGCGCAGCCCCCGGTGTACATCCTCGTACACCTCGACATGGCCGTCCGTGGCCAGGTGGTCGGCGTCGGCCAGCCGCGCCAGCCCCGCGTCGACGCCGGCGTCGCCGGTGGGGGTGCGCGGGACGTCCAGCGGGGTGGGGGCGGCCGGCTCGTACCCGGGGTCCTCGGGCGCCCCGGCCTCCGCCTCCGGGGGCCCGGGGCGGGCCTCGCCGTCCTCGGCCGCCGACGGGACCACCGGTTCGGGTACTGCGTCGCTCATGCCACGACGCTACCGCGTACCGCTGGGGTACGGTCGGTCCCGATGGCGACGACTGAGGAGTGCCGTGCCGCACTCGACGAGCTCTCGGACAACATGCGCGGCGCCGAAGGGGACGCGAGGTCGGCCACGGAGCTGGACCGCTCGGTGAGCTGCCACATCACCGACCTGGACGTCACCTTCGCCGGGCGCATGGCGGGCGGCCGCATCGACGTGCGCGAGACCCTCCAGGGGCCGCCGCGCGAGAAGGCCGAGATCAGGCTGGCGATGACCGGGGACGACCTGGTGGCCCTGGTGGCGGGCGAGCTGGACTTCGCCCGGGCCTGGGCCTCGGGCCGGGTGAAGCTGGAGGCGGGCCTGCGCGACCTGTTCCGGCTCAGGAAACTCCTGTAGCGGCCGCCTTCTCCCGCCGGGTGCGCCCCTTGCGGGCGGCCGGCACCACCAGCGGCGTGCCCGTCTCCGGGTCGTCGATGACCTGGCAGCGCAGCCCGAAGACCCGCTCGACCAGGTCGGCGGTGACGACGTCCTTCGGAGCGCCCTCGGCGATGACCTCCCCGTCGCGCAGGGCGATGAGGTGGGTGGCGTAGCGGGCCGCGTGGTTGAGGTCGTGCAGGACGGCCACGAGGGTCCGGCCCTGCTCCTCGTGGAGTTCCGCGCACAGGTCGAGGACGTCGATCTGGTGCTGGATGTCCAGGTAGGTCGTCGGCTCGTCGAGCAGCAGCAGCGGGGTCTGCTGGGCGAGCGCCATGGCGATCCACACCCGTTGCCGCTGGCCGCCGGAGAGTTCGTCGACGTAGCGGTCGGCCAGCTCGGAGATGCCGGTCTGCGCCATCGACTCCTGGACGACCCGCTCGTCCTCGGTCGACCACTGGCGCAGGATGCCCTGGTGCGGGTAGCGGCCGCGGCCGACGAGGTCGCCGACGGTGATGCCGTCGGGCGCGATGGACGACTGCGGCAGCAGGCCGAGGGTCCGCGCCACCTTCTTGGCCGGCATCGACTGGATGACCGAACCGTCCAGCAGCACCCGGCCGTCGCTCGGCTTGAGCATCCGCGACAGGGCCCGCAGCAGGGTGGACTTGCCGCACGCGTTCGGGCCGACGATCACCGTGAAGGAGTTGTCGGGTATCTCCACCGACAGCTTCTCCGCGATGACCCGCTGGTCGTAGGCGAGGGTGACGTTCTCGGCGGTCAGACGGTTCACGTTGCTCCTTCGGTTCTCGCTCCTTCGGTTCCCGGACCCGCCGCGGGTGTCGGCGCCGGCGCTCATATCCGGCCCGCCTTGCGCTCGGTGACCAGCAGCCACAGCAGGTAGACGCCGCCCAGTACGCCGGTGACCACGCCCACGGGCAGCTGGTCGGCGCCGAAGGCGCGCTGCGAGATCCAGTCGGCGCCGACCAGGAGGGCGGCGCCCATGCACAGCGACGGCACCAGGTTGGGGCCGGGCGAGCGGGTCAGGCGCCGGGCGAGCTGCGGCGCGGTGAGCGCGACGAAGCCGACCGGTCCGGCGGCGGCGGTCGCGGCGGCGGTGAGCAGTACGGCGGCCACCATCAGCAGCGCCCGTACGCGCTCGACGCGCACACCGAGCGCGTACGAGATGTCGTCGCCCATCTCCAGCATCCGCAGCGCCCGCCCGTTGGTGAGGACGAGCGGGACCAGCACGGCGCACAGCCCGAGCAGGGGCCAGACCTGGTCCCAGTCACGGCCGTTGAGGGAGCCGGTCATCCAGACGACGGCGCGGGAGGCGTCGACGATGTCGGCCCGGGTCATGAGGTAGCCGTTGACCGCGGTGACCATCGCGGCCACACCGATACCGACCAGGACCAGCCGGTATCCGTGCACGCCCCGCTTCCAGGCGAGCAGGTAGATGGCGAAGCCGGTCGCCAGGCCGCCCACCAGCGCACCGACGGTGACCTGGGCCGAGCTGCCGGAGAAGAGGACGATCATGATGAGGGCACCGGCCGTCGCACCCTGCCCGAGGCCGAGGACGTCCGGACTGCCGAGGGGGTTGCGCGAGATCGCCTGGAACAGCGCGCCGCCCAGTCCGAGCGAGGCGCCGACCAGCAGTCCGACCAGGACCCGCGGCAGGCGCAGTTCGTTGACGATGAACTCCTGGCCGGCGTCGCCCCGGCCGACCAGGGTCTTCAGTACGTCGGCGGCCGGTATCTCGAAGTCGCCGGTGCCGATCAGCAGCACGCTCGCGGCGAGCGCGAGCGCCAGCAGCAGCGCGACGACGACCACGGTCCGGACGTCGAGGCGGAGGGAGAGCCAGCCCGCGCTGCGCACGGTCCGGCTGCCCTTCACGGTGCGCACGGTCTTTCCGCTCTTCACAGCTGGGCCGTCCTCCGCCGTCGTACGAGAAAGATGAAGACCGGCCCGCCGAGGACGGCGGTGACGATGCCGACCTGGAGTTCCGCGGGCCGGGCCAGGATCCGGCCGAGGACGTCCGCGCCGAGCAGCAGCACGGGCGACAGGATCGCCGCGTACGGGAGGATCCAGCGCATGTCGGGGCCGGTGAAGGAGCGGACGACGTGCGGGACCATCAGCCCGACGAACACGATCGGCCCGCAGGCGGCCGTCGCGGCCCCGCAGAGCACGGTCGCGGCGAGCATGGCCAGCGCCCGGGTGCGGTTGAGGTTGGCGCCGAGGGCCCTGGCGGTGTCGTCGCCCATCTCCATGGCGTTGAGCGGCCGGGCGAGCGCGAGGGCGAGAACCGTGCCCGTGACGAAGAAGGGCAGTACTTCCCTGACGGTCCCGTTCGTCGCCGAGGCGAGCGAACCGACCGTCCAGAAGCGCATCCGGCCCAGCGCCGCGTCGTCCATGATCATCACGGCCTGGAGGTAGCCGAAGAGCGCGGCGCTGATCGCGGTGCCGGCCAGCACCAGCCGTACCGGCGTGGCCCCCCGGCTGCCGCCCAGGAACCAGACCAGCGCCCCGACCCCGGCCGCACCGGCGAAGGCGAACCAGACGTAGCCGGTGAGCGAGGTGACGCCGAAGAAGGTGATGCCCGTGACGACGGCCGCCGAGGCGCCCGCGTTGATGCCGAGCAGCCCGGGATCGGCGAGCGGGTTGCGGGTCAGCGCCTGCAGGACGGCTCCGGCGAGACCGAGCGCGGCGCCGGCCAGCAGGCCGAGCACGGTCCGCGACAGCCGGTCGCCGACCACGACGTCGCCGTAGGTGCCCGAGTCGTGGAAGAGGCCGTGCCAGACCTGCGTCAGCGACAGGTCCTTCGCGCCGATCGCGATGCTCGCCAACGCGATGAACGCCAGGACCGCCAAGGAGACGGGCAGCCCGGCGGCGCGCAGGACCCGGCGCTTGGAGGGCGGCGCGGCAAGGGTCTCCGCGCGCTGTTCGGGGGGACTGTCGACCAACACGTGGTTAGGCTAGCCTACCCTGCCAAGCGATCACGATCCCGAGGACGCCGCCCGCCCCTCCCGCGGACGGACGCCTTCCCCGTACGCCGCCTCACCACCCCAGTCGCGCCAGCGCCTTCCCGGAGTCCAGGGCACACGCCTGCTCTCCGCCCGCCGTCCAGGCCGCCGCGCACAGCGCCCGCAGCCCGTCGAGCGCCGCGCCGTCGCCTTCCAGCTCCAGCCGCTCCTGGCCGGCCGTCGCCGTCCAGCCGCCGCAGCGGAAGCCGCCGTCCGCGTCGCCGGTGACCTCCGGCTGTCCGGTGAGCAGTCCGCGCAGGTCGGCGTCGACGTACGTCGGCCGGTGCCGCGGCGGCGCGGCCAGCAGCTGGGCGCCGTCGGTGACGCCGGTGAGGACGAGCAGCGAGTCGACCTCGCCGTTGAACGCCCCCTCGATGTCGGTGTCCAGGCGGTCGCCGACCACCAACGGCCGCCGGGCACCGGTCCGCAGGATCGTCTCCCGGTGCATCGGGGGCAGCGGCTTCCCCGCGACCTGCGGTTCGGCGCCGGTCGCGATGCGCACGACCTCCACCGCCGCTCCGTTGCCCGGGGCGATCCCCCGGGCGCCGGGGATGGTCAGGTCGGTGTTGGAGGCGTACCAGGGGACGCCGCGCGCGATGGCGTAGCAGGCCTCGGCGAAGCGCCCCCAGGGCAGCTCCGGGCCGCCGAATCCCTGTACGACGGCCGCCGGATCGTCCTCGGCCGACTCCACGGGCTCGAGACCGCGCTCACGCAGCGCCACGCGCAGCCCCTCGCCGCCGATCACCAGCACCCGCGCTCCCGGGGGGACCTGCTCGGCGATCAGCCGGGCCACCGCCTGTGCCGAGGTGATGACGTCGGCGGCGTCCGTCGCTATCCCCAGCTCCGTCAGGTGCGCGGCCACCGTGTCGGGCGTGCGGAGCGCGTTGTTGGTGACGTACGCCAGGCGCATGCCGGCGTCGCGGGCCGTGCCGAGGGACTCGACGGCGTGGGCGATCGCGTGCCCCCCGGCGTACACCACGCCGTCCAGGTCGAGCAGCGCCGTGTCGTAGGCCTCGTTCAGGCCCCGCCCACTGCCCTCGGGCCTCGTCCTGACGCTCCGGCTCATTGCGCATCGCTCCTCTTCGTCGCCTTTCCCCCGATCATCCCCCATGCCACTGACACACGTACGATGCCGGGATGAACTCTGCAGGTCACCCGGAAGCAACGGCGGGCCGGGGCCTGGAACTCACCCCGTTCCGAGGCCTCCGCTACGACCCCGACCGGGTCGGCAGCCTGGCCGCCGTGACCTCCCCTCCCTACGATGTCGTGGTCCGCCCCGACGGCCTGCTCCACCTCGAGTCCGCCGACCCGCACAACATCGTCCGCCTGATCCTCCCCCAGGCCGCCACGCCCGAGGCGCGCAACGAGCAGGCCGCCCGGACCCTGCGGCGCTGGCGGGCGGAGGGCGTCCTGACCACCGACCCCGAACCCGGTCTGTACGTCTACGAACAGCGCGACGGCGAGGGCCTGCTGCAGCGCGGCATCATCGGCGCCCTGCGCGTCTCGGACCCGTCCGAGCGGGTGGTCCTGCCGCACGAGGACGTCATGCCCCACGTCGTCGCCGACCGCGCGGCACTCATGCGGGCGACCTGGGCGAACCTGGAGCCCCTGCTCCTGACGTACCGCGGCGACGACGCCGTGACGCCGGTCACCACCGCCCTGGTGGAACGCACGGCCGAACGGCCGCCGCTGCTCGCGACGACCACGGAGGACGGCTACCGCCACCGCCTGTGGTCGGTGACCGACCCCGCCACGGTGGCCCGCGTCCGTACCGAGCTGTCCCGGCACCAGGCCCTCATCGCCGACGGCCACCACCGCTGGGCCACCTACCGCACGCTCCGCGCGGAACACCCCTCCCCCAGTCCCTGGGACCACGGACTGGTCCTGCTGGTCGACACGGCCCGCTACCCGCTCCGCGTCCGCGCCATCCACCGGCTGCTGCACGGCGTCCCGGTGCGCGAAGCCGTGGCCGCCCTGGAGGGGCGTTTCCGCGTCCGCCGTCTGGACACGCCCCTGGCCGAGTCCCTGGGCACCCTGGCGGAGGCCGCCGACGCGGGCAACGCCTTCCTGCTCGCCGGGGACGGCGCCTTCCACCTCGTCGACCGGCCGGATCCGGGCCTGCTGGCCCGCACAGTCCCCACCGACCGGCCCGAGACCTGGCGCACCCTGGACGCCACGGTCCTGCACGCCACGCTCCTCGCCCACGTCTGGCACGTCCCCGACGACTCGGCGGCCCACATCTCCTACATCCACGACACGGCGGCCACCGTGGCGAAGGCGGAACGCGACGGCGGTACGGCGGTGCTGATGCATCCGGTCCGCGAGGAGGTCGTACGCGAGCTGGCCCGACAGGGCGTCACGATGCCCCGCAAGTCGACGTCCTTCGGCCCGAAGCCGGCCTCGGGCCTGGTGCTCCGCGCGCTCGACGACTGACCGGACGACGACAGCGCGAAGGGGGCGGGCCCGGTTCCACGGGCCCGCCCCTCCTCGGTGCCGGACGTCAGTCCTTGTCGCCGTCCTCGGCGGAAGAACCCTCCACGCCGCCGTCGGACTCGGTCTCGCCCTCGCCGTCGCGCTCGTCAAGGGCGTCCACGAACTCCACGCCGTCCAGCTCGGCGAGCCGGTCGGAGGCGTCGGTGCTGCCGTCCCGGTCGGACTCCACGGCCTTCGCGAACCACTCCCGCGCCTCCTGCTCCCGGCCCGCGGCCAGCAGGGCGTCGGCGTAGGCGTACCGCAGCCGCGCGGTCCACGGCTGCACGGAGTTGGAGGCCAGCTCGGGGCTCTGCAGCGTCACGATGGCCGCGTCCAGCTGCCCCATGTCACGCCGGGCTCCGGCCGCCACGAGGCGCATCTCGACCTGACCGGCCTTGTCCAGCTTGTGCACCTCGGGGGCGCCGGCCATGTCCAGCGCCTTCTCCGGCCGGCCGAGTCCGCGCTCGCAGTCGGCCATCACCGGCCACAGCTCCACGGACCCGGTCATCCGCCGTGCGGCCCTGAACTCGGCCAGCGCCTCGCTGTACTTCTGGGTGGCGTACGCGGCGAACCCGGCGGCCTCGCGTACGGCGGCCACACGGGACGCCAGGCGCAGGGCCACCCTGGAGTAGCCGTACGCGGCCTCGGGGTCCTCGTCGAGCAGCCGGGCGACCATCACCAGGTTCCTGGCGACGTCCTCCGCGAGCGTCTTGGGCAGGCTCTGCAGTTCCTGTCGTACGTCCTTGTCGATCTCGTCGCCCGTGACCTCCTCGGGGATCGGCAGGCGCTTGATCGGCTCCCGGTCGCGCTCCCGCTCCTCACGGAAACGGCCACCGCCGCCGCTCTGCCGGTCGTCCCGCCCGCGGTAACCACCGGGCCGCCCGCCGCGGTCGTCGCGCCGGGGCCCACGTCCCCCGCGGTCGTCCCGGCCTCGGAACCCACCCCGGTCGCCGCCCCGACTGTCGTCCCGCCGTCCGAAGCCGCCGCGCTCGCCACGACTGTCGTCCCGACGGAACCCACCGCGATCGTCACGCCGGTCGTCACGCCGGAAGGGGGGACGGTCACCACCGCGATCGTCACGCCGGTCATCGCGCCGGAAGGGGGGACGCTCGCCACCGCGATCGTCACGCCGGTCATCGCGCCGGAACGGCGGACGGTCACCACCGCGATCGTCACGCCGGTCGTCACGGCGGAAGGGGGGACGCTCACCACCGCGATCGTCACGCCGGTCATCGCGGCGGAAGGGGGGACGCTCGCCTCCACGGTCGTCACGCCGGTCGTCGCGGCGGTACGAGGGACGGTCACCGCGGTCACCACGCTCGCCGCGGTCGTCACGGCGGAAGGTCGGCCGGTCACCGCGGTCACCACGGTCGTCGCGACGGAAGGAAGGACGGTCACCACCGCGGTCGTCACGACGGAAACCGCGGTCGCCGCCACGATCGCGGTCGTCCCGACGCGGTCCACGGTCACGATCGTCGCGACGTCCGTAACCGCCACCGCGGTTGTCCTCGCGACGGTCGTCCCGACGGAAACCATCACGTTGCCCACCGCGGTCGTCGCGGCGGTACGAGGGACGGTCGCCGCGGTCACCACGCTCGCCGCGGTCGTCACGGCGGAAGGTCGGCCGGTCACCGCGGTCACCACGGTCGTCGCGACGGAAGGAAGGACGGTCACCGCCACGGTCGTCACGACGGAAACCGCGGTCGCCGCCACGATCGCGGTCGTCCCGACGCGGCCCACGGTCACGATCATCCCGGCGGAAGCCGCCACGCTGCCCGCCGCGGTCATCGCCCCGACGGTCGTCACGCCGGTCGTCTCGGCGGAAGCCCCCACGGTCACGGTCACGGTCGTTGTCGCGACGGAAACCGCCTCGGTCCCCGCGCTGACCGCCACGGTCACCGCGGTCACCACTGTCCCGTCGCCGCTGGTCGCGCTCCGGTCGGTCGTCGGGAGAGTTGGTGGACATCGGTGACTCCTGTCTTCGGTACCGCAAGTCATTCTCGCAGCCGGGTACCCGGTGCGGCCTGGAAAAACGAAAGGACCCCTGGTCCCCAGCTGAACGCTGGGGACCAGGGGTCCTTTCCAAAGATTGTTCGGCGGCGTCCTACTCTCCCACAGGGTCCCCCCTGCAGTACCATCGGCGCTGTAAGGCTTAGCTTCCGGGTTCGAAATGTAACCGGGCGTTTCCCCTACGCTATGACCACCGAAACCCTAATGGTTTCGAGCGAACAAGCACACTCTTCAATTGTTCTGTTCAGCTCGAAAGCCGGCAACGGTCGTTGCCTCAGAACTAACACAGTGGACGCGAGCAACTGAGGACAAGCCCTCGGCCTATTAGTACCGGTCACCTCCACACCTCACGGTGCTTCCAGATCCGGCCTATCAACCCAGTCGTCTACTGGGAGCCTTAACCCCTCAAGGGGGTGGGAGTCCTCATCTCGAAGCAGGCTTCCCGCTTAGATGCTTTCAGCGGTTATCCCTCCCGAACGTAGCCAACCAGCCATGCCCTTGGCAGGACAACTGGCACACCAGAGGTTCGTCCGTCCCGGTCCTCTCGTACTAGGGACAGCCCTTCTCAAGACTCCTACGCGCACAGCGGATAGGGACCGAACTGTCTCACGACGTTCTAAACCCAGCTCGCGTACCGCTTTAATGGGCGAACAGCCCAACCCTTGGGACCGACTCCAGCCCCAGGATGCGACGAGCCGACATCGAGGTGCCAAACCATCCCGTCGATATGGACTCTTGGGGAAGATCAGCCTGTTATCCCCGGGGTACCTTTTATCCGTTGAGCGACGGCGCTTCCACAAGCCACCGCCGGATCACTAGTCCCGACTTTCGTCCCTGCTCGACCCGTCGGTCTCACAGTCAAGCTCCCTTGTGCACTTACACTCAACACCTGATTGCCAACCAGGCTGAGGGAACCTTTGGGCGCCTCCGTTACTCTTTAGGAGGCAACCGCCCCAGTTAAACTACCCATCAGACACTGTCCCTGATCCGGATCACGGACCCAGGTTAGACATCCAGCACGACCAGACTGGTATTTCAACGACGACTCCACCCACACTGGCGTGCGAGCTTCAAAGTCTCCCAGCTATCCTACACAAGCCGAACCGAACACCAATATCAAACTGTAGTAAAGGTCCCGGGGTCTTTCCGTCCTGCTGCGCGAAACGAGCATCTTTACTCGTAGTGCAATTTCACCGGGCCTATGGTTGAGACAGTCGAGAAGTCGTTACGCCATTCGTGCAGGTCGGAACTTACCCGACAAGGAATTTCGCTACCTTAGGATGGTTATAGTTACCACCGCCGTTTACTGGCGCTTAAGTTCTCAGCTTCGCCACACCGAAATGTGACTAACCGGTCCCCTTAACGTTCCAGCACCGGGCAGGCGTCAGTCCGTATACATCGCCTTACGGCTTCGCACGGACCTGTGTTTTTAGTAAACAGTCGCTTCTCGCTGGTCTCTGCGGCCACCCCCAGCTCAGAGTGTAAAACTCGTCACCAGGTGTGGCCCCCCTTCTCCCGAAGTTACGGGGGCATTTTGCCGAGTTCCTTAACCATAGTTCACCCGAACGCCTCGGTATTCTCTACCTGACCACCTGAGTCGGTTTAGGGTACGGGCCGCCATGAAACTCGCTAGAGGCTTTTCTCGACAGCATAGGATCATCCACTTCACCACAATCGGCTCGGCATCAGGTCTCAGCCACATGTACGACGGATTTACCTATCGCACGGCCTACACCCTTACCCCGGGACAACCACCGCCCGGGATGGACTACCTTCCTGCGTCACCCCATCACTCACCTACTAACCGCTTGGTTCGGCGGCTCCACCACTCCCCTCAACTCCGAAGAGATCAGGGCGGCTTCACGGCCTTAGCATCACGATGCTCGATGTTTGACGCTTCACAGCGGGTACCGGAATATCAACCGGTTATCCATCGACTACGCCTGTCGGCCTCGCCTTAGGTCCCGACTTACCCTGGGCAGATCAGCTTGACCCAGGAACCCTTAGTCAATCGGCGCAAACGTTTCTCACGTTTGTATCGCTACTCATGCCTGCATTCTCACTCGTGAACCGTCCACAACTCGCTTCCGCGGCTGCTTCACCCGGCACACGACGCTCCCCTACCCATCACAGCCGGCGTTGGCCGTATTGCTGCAATGACACGACTTCGGCGGTACGCTTGAGCCCCGCTACATTGTCGGCGCGGAATCACTAGACCAGTGAGCTATTACGCACTCTTTCAAGGGTGGCTGCTTCTAAGCCAACCTCCTGGTTGTCTGTGCGACTCCACATCCTTTCCCACTTAGCGTACGCTTAGGGGCCTTAGTCGATGCTCTGGGCTGTTTCCCTCTCGACCATGGAGCTTATCCCCCACAGTCTCACTGCCGCGCTCTCACTTACCGGCATTCGGAGTTTGGCTAAGGTCAGTAACCCGGTAGGGCCCATCGCCTATCCAGTGCTCTACCTCCGGCAAGAAACACACGACGCTGCACCTAAATGCATTTCGGGGAGAACCAGCTATCACGGAGTTTGATTGGCCTTTCACCCCTAACCACAGGTCATCCCCCAGGTTTTCAACCCTGGTGGGTTCGGTCCTCCACGACCTCTTACAGCCGCTTCAACCTGCCCATGGCTAGATCACTCCGCTTCGGGTCTTGAGCGTGCTACTGAAACGCCCTGTTCGGACTCGCTTTCGCTACGGCTTCCCCACCCGGGTTAACCTCGCAACACACCGCAAACTCGCAGGCTCATTCTTCAAAAGGCACGCAGTCACGAGATACGTGCAAGCACGTATCCGACGCTCCCACGGCTTGTAGGCACACGGTTTCAGGTACTATTTCACTCCGCTCCCGCGGTACTTTTCACCATTCCCTCACGGTACTATCCGCTATCGGTCACCAGGGAATATTTAGGCTTAGCGGGTGGTCCCGCCAGATTCACACGGGATTTCTCGGGCCC